>WRGP01000207.1 GCA_009787135.1 Bacillota bacterium
GGAGGGCATGGCCATGGAGGAGCGGCTGGCGCGGGTCGCGTACCTGTCTGACGACCGCCATATCCGGCAGAAGTTTGTGCGGGGAAGGGCGATTTTTGCAAACGCGTGAACCGCGTTTGGAGAGCGCACCAGGGCTTTCGTGCGCCTGTCTTGGGTGGCTCTACGGGAGGAGGTGTGGCCGCTATGGCCGTTGGAAAGAGTGTAGGCAGGGTGGACGCGTATGAGAAGGTGACGGGCCGCGCCCTGTACACGGAGGACATGGCGCCGCAGGGCGCGCTGGTCGCCAGGGTGGTGCGGGCTACCATTGCCAACGGGCGGGTAAAGGGGTTTGACCTTGCGGCCGCGCTTGGGGTGCCGGGCGTGGTGAAGATCGTGACCTGCTTTGACGTGCCCGAGATCGACTTTCCGACAGCCGGGCATCCGTGGTCAACCGACACGGGTCATCAGGATATCGCGGACCGCAGGCTTCTCAACCGGCGCGTGCGCGTGTATGGGGACGACATCGCGGCCATCATCGCGGAGGACATGGTGGCGGCAAGCCGCGCGGCGCGGCTGATACGGGTTGAATACGAGGAATACCCGCCCTTCACGGCCATTGAGCAGGCGCTGGACGAGCACGTGACTCGCCTGCATGACTTCGCCCCGGGCAATGTGCTCAAGGCCACGGAGTACCGTTTTGGCGAGGGGACGTTTGAGGCGGCGTGCGAGGGCAGCGTCGTTTTGACCAAGGACTATCGTGTTCAGACCGTGCAGCATTGCCATTTGGAGCTGCCCGTATCCTTCGCGTATATGGAAAAGGGCCGGGTGGTGGTGGTTAGCTCCACGCAGATCCCGCATATCGTCCGGCGGGTGGTGGGGCAGGCCCTGGGCATCCCATGGGGCAAGGTGCGCGTGATCAAGCCGTATATCGGCGGCGGTTTTGGCAACAAACAAGACGTGCTGTACGAGCCGCTCAACGCCTTTCTCACCATGCGGGTGGGCGGCAGGCCGGTCAGGCTGGAACTCACGCGCGAGGAGACCATGGCGTCAACGCGCGTGCGCCATGCCATGAACCTGACGATCGCCTCCGCCGCGAGGCCGGACGGAAAGCTTGTGGGCAGAAAGCTTGTGGGGTATTCAAACCAAGGCGGGTACGCGTCGCATGGGCACGCGATCATCTCGAACACGGCCAGCGGGTTTCGTCATCTGTACGAGTCGCAGGTCATAGAGGCCCGGGTTTCGACCGTTTATACGAACATCGCCGCCGGCGGCGCGATGCGCGGGTATGGCATCCCGCAGATCATCTTCGCGCTGGAATCGCATATGGACGACCTGGCGCTTCGGCTTCACATGGACCCGCTCGCGCTTCGGCGCATGAATGCCATGAGGCCAGGCTATCGGGACCCCGGGACGGGCATCACCGCGTTGTCCAGCGGCCTGATGGCGTGCCTCGACAAGGGGGAGCGGCATATCCGCTGGGCCGAGAAGCGAAAGGCCTACGCGAACCAGACGGGCGATGTCCGCCGGGGCGTGGGCATGGCCATGTTCAGCTACAAGACGGGCGTGCATCCCATCTCGCTGGAGATGGCCTCCTGCCGGATGCTCCTCAATGAGGACGGCTCCATGCAATTGCAGGTGGGCGCCACGGAAATCGGCCAGGGCGCGGACACGGTGCTGACGCAGATGGCGGCGGAGAGCACGGGCATCCCCATGGAACAGGTGCATATTGTCTCCGTTCAGGATACGGACGTGTCCCCGTTCGACTTTGGCGCGTATGCCTCGCGGCAGACGTATGTAACGGGGATGGCCGTCAAGCGGACGGGCGCGATATTTCGGCAAAAGATACTGTCCTACGCGGCGAAGATGCTGGACTGCCCGGCGGAGAAGTTATCGCTTGCGGACGGACGGGTGCTGGACGCGGACGGAAATGTGCTGCTGCCGCTGGAAGCCCTGGCCACGGAGGCGGTGTATAGCCTCAAGCACGCCGCCACGCACATTACGGCGGAAGCGTCCTATCAATGCGAGGACAATACCTTTTCCTTTGGCTGCTGCTTCGCGGAGATTGAGGTGGACATCCCCGTGGGCAAGCTGCGGGTGGTGGACATCATCAATGTGCATGACAGCGGCGTGCTGATCAACCCAAAGCTGGCCGAGGCGCAGGTGCATGGCGGCATGAGCATGGGGCTGGGGTACGGCCTGTCGGAACAGCTGCTCTATAGCGAAAAGGGCATGCCTTTGAACGACAACCTGCTGGATTATAAACTGCCGACAGCCATGGATACGCCGGAGCTTACCGTCTCGTTTGTGGAAACGGTGGATCCGACCGGCCCTTTTGGGAACAAGGCGCTGGGCGAGCCGCCCGCGATTCCCGTAGCGCCGGCGGTCCGCAACGCGCTCCTGCACGCCACGGGCGTGGCGGTGGATTCGCTGCCGCTGACGCCTCAGAAGCTGGTGGAGCATTTTATGGATGCCGGATTGATTGATCCGTGAAAATCTGAGGATTTTCACGGGGAGGAGGGGCGTCATCTTCTGAAAATCTGCGGATTTTCCGGGCGGAGATGACGCGAGGCAGAAAATCCCGGAGGGATTTTCGTCCGTTCGGCGGCGGAGCCGTCGATGCCGGATTGGGCTCAAGGGGCTGCGGCCCCTTGAGAATCCCCTTTGGGGTTGATAGGAGGGTTGCTTTTGTACGATATCGGGAAGATTCATCTGGCGCGCAGCGTGCGGGACGCCATTGCCGCGCTGTCCGCCGACCCGGGCGCCCATGTCGTCTGCGGGGGCAGCGACGTGCTGATCAAGATCCGCGAGGGGAAGCTGGCGGGCTGCTCGCTGGTGAGCATCAACGGCCTCAAAGAGCTCGCGGGCGTTGCGCTGGAGGAGGATGGGACAATCGTGATCGGACCGGCCACGACGTTTGCCGACGTAACGCGCAGCCCGATCATCGCCAGGCACGCGCCCGCCCTGGGCGGCGCGGTGGATCAGGCCGGCGGGCCGCAGCTGCGCAACGTGGGCACGATCGGCGGCAACCTCTGCAACGGCGCGACGAGCGCCGACAGCGCCGCGACGCTCCTGACGCTGAACGCGCGGCTTACCATCACCGGGCCGGACGGGCGTCGGGAAACGGCGCTGGAAGCGTTTTACGAAGGGCCGGGCCGGGTGCGGCTCGCGCATGGGGAACTGCTCACGGCCATCCGCATTGAGCGGCGGGATTATGAGGGGTTCGGCGGGCACTACATCAAGTACGCGCAGAGAAACGCCATGGATATCGCCACGCTGGGCTGCGCCGTGCATGTGAGGCTCAGCGAGGACAAGCGCGCCGTGGAACAATACAGGCTGGCCTTTGGTGTGGCCGCGCCAACGCCCGTGCGCTGCCGCGGGGTGGAAGCGCGCGTAAACGGGCGTCCGCTGACGGAAAAGACGCTGGAGCGGATTGGCGAATGGGCGCTGGAGGAAGTCACGCCCCGGACAAGCTGGCGGGCCTCCAGGGAATTTCGCGTGCAACTGGTAAAAACCCTCAGCCGCCGTGCGACGGAGCGGGCCATTTTGAACGCGGGAGGCGCGGCGATATGAAGATCATCCGGGTGAACGTAAACGGCAGGGATATGGAAGTCGCGGTGGACGAGCGGGAATCGCTGGCCGACACGCTGCGGGAGCGCCTTCGGCTCACGAGCGTCAAGAAGGGCTGCGAAGTCGGCGAGTGCGGCGCGTGCACGGTGCTGGTGGATGGCAGGGCCATTGACAGCTGCATCTACTTGGCCGTATGGGCGGAGGGCAGGCGCGTGCTGACGGTGGAAGGCATCACCGGGCCCGGCGGGGAACTTTCACCCATTCAGCAGGCATTTGTGGAGGAGGCGGCCATACAGTGTGGCTTTTGCACGCCGGGCCTGATCATGACAGCGGTGGAGATTGTCGGCACGGGCAGGCGCTATACGCGCGACGAGCTGCGAAAGCTTATCGCGGGGCACTTGTGCCGCTGCACGGGGTATCAGAATATCTTGAATGCCATGGAGCGGGTGGCCGGCGTGGCGCAGAGAGTTGGGGGGGAGTAGGGCAAAATGGCGTCAGATGCCTGTGGCAAAGCAGGCACTTTTCGCTGCTTTGCCACAGATGAAAAAGCGGCCGTCTTGAACCGTTTCCTTCCCTAATCGCCCAGCCCCGCCAGCACTTCGGCCGCGTCGGTGGAATCGGGTTCTTCCTCCCCGTGGCGCACGAACATCAGGCACGCAAACGCGATGGCGAACGCGACGCACGCGTATAGAAACAATACCCTGTAATGGCCTACGAGATCCCGTATAAAGCCGAACAGCACAGGCGAAATAATCTGCGAGCCAAAGGAGAAGAAGTAATAATAGCCGACAAACGTGCCCACCTTCTCCTCGCCCGAGAGCCGTACCACCATGGGCAGGGAGTTAATGTTTACGCAGGCCCAAAATAACCCGCCGGCAAACAGGCAGACGCGCGTAATCCAAATATTGGAAACAAAGACTAAAGGAATAAACAGCACGGTGATGCCGATCAGCCCGATCAGGATTGTTCTGCGCCGCCCAATTTTCGCGCCGATAAAACCGGCGGGAACGGCAAAAACCAGAAACGTGAGCGAAAAAATGGCAAGCGTCATGGCGGCGGACCCGCTGTCCATGCCCAGGGTGTTGGTGGCGTAAAGCGTGAAAAAGGTTTCAACCGCGTTATAGCCGGTAAACCAGAAGAATACGCCAAACAAAATCAAAAGGAGGCTCTTTTTCTCGCCTTTTGTGAGCGGTACGGCGGATTTTTTCGCCTGCTGATCCGGCTCGTAGGCTTGCTTTGGCTCGCGCACGAACAATGCCAGAACGGCCAGCGCCACAAGCATGAGGACGGCGCTCATCAGGAAGGGGAGTGGAAACCCTCCCAATTTGAACAGAAACCCGCCGCCCGCGAATGCCAGCAGGCTGCCCACGCCGCCCATGAGGTTGACGATGCCGTTTGCCTGGCTCCGCAGCGGGCCCGGGGTAACGTCAGGCATGAGAGCGACCACGGGAGAGCGCCACGCGGACATCACAAAGGTAAACACGACGAGGACCGCCATCAGCGACCACACACTGCCCATCGCCGGGATCAGCGCGAACGCCACGGCGCAGATGGGGATGCCGGCAAAAATATACGGCATGCGCCGGCCAAAGCGCGTGCGCGTGTTGTCGCTCCATTTGCCAAACAGCGGCTGAAAGACGATTCCGAAGATGTTATCGAAAGTCATGATAAAGCCTATCAGCGTGGTGCTTTTGAAAAACCCCTCCAGAATCTGCGGCACAAAGGAGTTATAAATGCTCCACGCGATGGACGACGCAAAAAAACCGAATGACAATAGGAGCGTCTTTTTAATATCCAGCTTGTTTTCCGCCATATTCGTCTCCTCCTCACATCACGCCGTCGCGGCAGGCGACGGCAATATCGGGCTTGTTTGTGATGACCGCGTCCACGCCGCATTGGATCATACGGTGTATGGCCGTTGGATCGTCCACCGTCCATACGTTGACCATGACGCCGTTTGCGTGGCAGCGGGCCACGGTGTCGGGCAGCGTCGCTATGGCAAAATAATGCGGATGGATCGCGCTTGCGGATACATGCCTCGCGTAAACCCATGGATCAACCATGCCAAACTGGTACAAAAGCCCGATTTTCGCGTTCGGGTTCAGGTTTTTGATTTCCAGCAGGGAGTAATGGTTAAACGAGGAGTATAGAACGCGTTCCTCCATCGCGTATTCGCGCGCGAGTTGAACCAGCTTTTGCGCAAGCCCGGGATAGAAAAGCTCGGTGGTTTTCATCTCGATGTTTACTGTCATGGACGTGTCTTTGATCAGGGCGAAAACTTCCGCGAGCGTGGGCATGCGGCACGCGGGCTGATCGGGGAAAAGCTTGCCGAAATTCAGCGACCGAAGGGCTTCCAGCGTGTGATCATGGATAAGCCCCGTCCCGTTTGAGACGCGCTCAAGCCGCTCGTCATGCGCGACGACGACTTGACCGTCTTTTGAAAGGTGGACATCCAGCTCAAGGCCGTCGGCCTTTTGCGCTATGGCCAGCGAAAATGCCTCGAGCGTGTTTTCCGGGCGATAAGCCGATGCTCCGCGATGTGCTTGGATTTTTGTTTTTACTTTTTCCACAGGCTTTCCCCCTATACCCTATTTTGCATAAATTATAATATAAAAATTGGAAATATCAAGCGAAAGTTTTGTTGTTTGGGGAGGGATAAAGCCTTGCAAACTGTCGGCCGAACGCCTGTCAATTGAATGAATCCGAATCCTTCCCCTGAGCCATCAATAGCTTCAGCGCGCCATAGAACACCGTAAGCACCGCGAACACACCCGCAATGCCGATGCCCATTGCCCTTGCGGCCTCGCGCAGCATGCCCCAAACGTCATTTGCCGGCATATGTTTTTCCTCCTACCCGAAAATACTCAGGATCATTGCCGCGGCGATGATCGAACCTACCTGCCCGGCGACATTCGCGCCGATGGCGGGCATCAGAATGAAATTGCTCGGATCTTCCTGCTGCGCCATGCGCTGGATCACGCGCGCGCTCATGGGGAATGCCGATATGCCGCAGGCGCCGACCATGGGGTTGACCTTTCGATCCTCGGGCAGGAACAGGTTGGCCAGCTTGGCGAACAGCACGCCGCCCGCGGTATCAAACATAAAAGCCAGCAGCCCGATACCCATGATGAGCGCGGTTTGCGGCGTCAAAAAATCCTGCGCGCGCATCGTGGAGCCGATGGTGATGCCCAGCAGAAGCGTGACGAGGCCGCTCAGCTCATTCTGCGCCGTTTGGGAAAGCTTTTCGGTCACGCCGCATTCGCGGATCAGGTTGCCGAACATCAGCGCGCCGATGAGCGAGGTGGACATTGGCGCCACGATGCCCGCGACCAGCGTCACCACGATGGGGAACAGAATGCGCACGTGCTTGGGTATCTTGTGCTTTTCAAAGGAAGCCGTCATGCGGATGCGGCGCTCTTTGCTCGTGGTGAGCGCGCGTACCACCGGCGGCTGGATCAATGGCACCAGCGACATGTAGCTGTACGCCGCGACCATGATGGAGCCCATGTAGCGCGGCGCGAACAGCTGGCCGATAAAGATCGCGCTGGGCCCGTCCGCCGCGCCGATGATGCCGATGGCGGCCGCCTCCCGCATTGTGAAAACCTCCGGGAAGATGAAGTTGCTGCCCACGGCCAGCAGCATCGCCACAAAGATGCCGAGCTGCGCCGCCGCGCCGAAGAAAAGCGTCACGGGCTGCATGAACAGCGGGCCAAAGTCGATCATCGCGCCAATGCCGATGAAAAGCAGCACGGGGAACAGCTCCGTCGCGATGCCCGCGTCGTAGAGCACTTTGAGGAATCCGTCCGCGCCCACCGCATGGGAGAGGGGGATGTTGCACAGGATGCAGCCAAAACCGATGGGCAACAGCAGCAGGGGTTCGGTATTCTTGGCGATCGCCAGCATGATAAGCCCCAGCCCGATAACGATCATCAGCGCGTATTTCCATCCGCTTGGCTCGGCAAACGCCAGCACGCCCTCCAGAAAATTGTTCAATACCGCGGTCATAATGGCCTCCTTGCGCGTGAGCGGCCCGCGGGGCAAAGGCCCGGCAGGCCGCCCGCGTTTCTTCTAAAACAGGGATATGGTGAGGAACAGCGTGGCTGCCAGCGAGGAGATCAGCGATACCACGGTGATCTGCGTGTTGATGGAGGGGCCCGCCGTATCCTTGAAAGGGTCTCCAACGGTGTCGCCGACCACGGCCGCCTTGTGCGCGTCGGAGCCTTTGCCGCCGTGCGCGCCGGCCTCAATGTATTTTTTGGCGTTATCCCATAGGCCGCCGGCATTGCTCATGAACAGCGCCAGCAGGATGCCGGTTACGATGTTGCCGCACAGATACCCGCCGACGGCCTCTACGCCGCCGATAAAGCCGACCGCCAGCGTGAGAAGGATGGCGAGGAGCCCCGCGGGAATCAATTCGCGCAACGCGCCGTTGGTGGCGATTTCAATGCAGCGGTCATATTCCGGCACCGCCCCGGGCGCGCCTTCCCTAAGGCCCGCGATTTCCCGAAACTGCCGGTGAATCTCGTCGACCATGCGCTGCGCGTTGCGATTCACGCCGAGGATCAGCATGGCGGAGAACACGGCCGGCGCCGCCACGCCGATGAGCATGCCGAAAAACACGGTCGGGTTCATCATATCAAAGCCGGTGATGGGGGCCAGCCCATGGGCCAGCGCGGCCTCGTTGACTTCGCTGATGAACGCGCCGAGCAGCGCGATGACGGTGAGCCCGGCGGCGGCAATGGCAAACCCTTTCGTGATCGCTTTGACGGTGTTGCCGGCGCTGTCGAGCTGGTCGGTGATCTCCAGCACGTCCTCGCCCAGATTGCCCATTTCCGACAGGCCGCGCGCGTTGTCGACAATGGGGCCGTACGCGTCGTTGGAGATGATCATGCCCACGATGGAAAGCATGCCCACCGCCGACATCGCGATGCCGAACATCGCGTAGCCGTCGCCGATGGGCTCGCAGAGCTTATACGCGGCAAGCGCCGCGACCGCGATGCCAATCAGCGAGGGGAGCGCGCTGATGAAACCGTAGGATACGCCGGAGAGGATGGTGAACGCCGGGCCGGATTCGGAGGCTTTGGCGGCGTTGCGCACAGGGCTTCGCGCATCGTTCGTAAAATAATCGCTGGCAATGCCGATGATTACGCCCACCAGCAGGCCGACGGCGCTGGCGCCCCAGATACGCCACTGGAAACCAAAGATCAGCGTGGCCAGCGCGGTCAGCACCCCGTAGATGCCGGTGGTGATGTAGGTGCTGTTATTAAGCGCGCGGGTCGGCCCGTGGTTGCCCATGCGGGCCATGGCCACGCCGATGATGGAGGCCAAAAGCCCCGCGGCCGCGTAGCAGAACACCATGGCGGAGTTGGCCGCGCCGCCCGCGGACTTATCGAGCACGCTGGCCAGGACCAGCGCGGCGGCCATGGAGGCCACGTTGGAATCGAACAGATCCGCGCCCATGCCGGCGACGTCGCCCACATTGTCGCCCACGTTATCGGCGATGACGGCGGGGTTGCGGGGGTCGTCCTCCGGAATGCCAAGCTCTACCTTGCCCACCAGGTCGGCGCTGATGTCCGCGGTCTTGGTGAAAATGCCGCCGCCCGCCTTGGCGAACAACGCCAGCGAGCTCGCGCCAAAGCTGTAGCCCAGCAGCACCGACGTGTCGTCCGTCAGGAGCGTTAGCAGCGTCACGCCCAGCAGCGCGGAGCCGACAACCGCCATGCCCATGACCGCGCCGCCGCGGAACCCCGCCATAAACGAGGGCTTGATGCCCTTCCTGGCGGCTTCCGCGGTTTTGATGTTGGCGAGGGTGGCGACGCGAATGCCGATCACGCCCGCAACGGCGGAGAATACCGTGCCCGCCAGATACGCGACCATCATGTATACGTTATCCATAGCCTCGCCTTGCCAGATCGGGCTGGGCAGGAATAGCAGGATTGCCAGCGCCACCCCGCCGGCGAACCGGGACAGCGCGGTGTATTCTTTGCGAAGAAAAGTGTTCGCCCCGCCGCGGATCAGCGCGCCAACCTCGGCGATGCGCGCGTTGTTTGAAGGCATGGCCTTCACCCAACGAAACAGCCAGGCCGCGAAAAGGAACGCGGCTGCCGATATGACGATGGATGCGGTCAGGAATGTGCCGAGCGTGTAAGACATACCGTTACCCCCTTGCATAGAATTTGTTGAAACATCGCTTTGCACGCCGGATGATTGCACGCACCGCTTCCCATGAATATTCTCTTAGGCACTCTCCGCCATAGGGGCGCTAGTATGATTTGAAAAGGAGCGGCACATGAAAAAGCGGAGATGAACAATTTGTCTCTCGCGCGCAAAATAAAGGCGTAAACGCTTTTTTATGGCCGTCACCGCCCTTTCCTGATTCAATTTTTGCTGTCATTATCATACTATACCGCAATCGATAAATCAACATGCTGATATGACAAAATACGCAAGAGTATACCTTCCTTGCCGGGCTGTAACGCCCTTTGGAGACTCAAGGCGGCCTTCCCTTTTTGTGCGCCGCGGTGTATACTGCCTTTATGATAGCCTTGCCGGAACAGTTTGAACGCGTATCACTAACAGCGCTCCCGCTTCACGAGCGGCCGGGGCTGCTTCGGGCCTTGACGGAAGGCGAGGCCGCGCGCGGGCTCAGGCCGCGCCCCGGCGTGCCTCTTTCCGCCGTCGCGGAGGCTTTGCCGGGGACGTACGGCCGCATTCCCTGGGCGAGAGACGGGTACTATATTGATACGGCGTCGCGCGCGGGGTCGCACGCGCTGCATGCGGCGGGCGCGTATTATCTGCAGGAACCCAGCGCCATGGCGCCGGCCGGCTTGCTTGATATCAAGCCCGGGCAGCGCGTGCTGGACCTGTGTGCCGCGCCGGGCGGCAAGAGCACGCAGATCGGGGCGCTGCTCGCGGGGGAAGGGGTTCTGGTGGCCAACGAGATCGTGCCGGCGCGCGCCCGGGTCCTCTCGCACAACATAGAGCGAATGGGCATTGTCAATGCCATTGCGGTAAACGAGCCGCCGGAGCGGCTGGCCAGCCGGTGGGGGGCATGGTTCGACCGCGTATTGGTGGACGCGCCATGCTCTGGGGAGGGCATGTTTCGCCGCGAGGCGGAGGCAATCTCGGAATGGACGCCGGAGTCCCCCAAAGGCTGCGCCGCGCGGCAAATGAAAATTCTTGTGTCCGCGGCGAAGCTTTTGCGGCCCGGCGGGATGCTGGTATATTCCACCTGCACATTTAATGAAATTGAAAACGAGGGCGTTGTAGCGTCATTTTTGCGGGAGCATCCGGCTTTTGCGCTGGAGGAGACGGTCAGGCTTTGGCCGCACAGGGCGCGATGCGAGGGGCAGTTTGCGGCGCGGCTTGTGAAGGAAGGCAGCCCGCGGGCGTTGGAGGCGTGCGGCGATACCGTGCGGCTTGGCGGCTTCCTGCCTGCATGGGACGGCATGGAGGTGCGCGGCAGGTATGCGCGGCAGGGTGAGCGCCACTGGAGCATGCCTTGTGTATCACCTCCCCTGGAGGGTATACGCATGCTTCGAACAGGGCTTGGGCTCGCGTGGCAGCGCGGCAAAGTGTGCGTGCCGGACCACGCGCTGGCGCTGGCCTTTCCGCCGGGGGAATGGCCGCAAAGCGTTGCCGTGGATGCAGAAGGCGCCGCGAGGTATCTGCGCGGCGAGACGATGGAGGCGTGCGGCGCGCCTGATGGATGGACCGTTATCGCCTATCGCGGCTTGGCCCTGGGCTGGGCGAAAAGCGTGGACGGCGTGTTGAAGAACCACCTGCCCAAAGGGCTCAGACGCCTGACGGGTTTGCCCCGGATGGTATAAGCGGCGGGAATGCAACCGCTGGTTGTCAAAAATGCACGCGACGATTGCTTGCGCAAAAGCGTGCCGTCCAATATAGTGGGTAGGGTATAACGTAAAAGAGAGGATGGACGAATTGGAGGAGAGGATCTATCAGCTGCGCAAGCGTGCCGAGCTGTCGCAGGAGGAACTGGCGGAGGTGGTTGGCGTGTCGCGCCAGGCCGTACAGAAATGGGAATCAGGCAGCGCGTCCCCGGACATCGCGAACCTGGCCGCTCTATGCGAATACTTTGGGGTGACGATGGACTATTTGGTGCGCGGGCTAAACACACAGGAACGCGAACGGGAGACACCTGCGCCAGAGCCGGAAGGCGGTGATATTCGCGACCGGTATCCAACGTATGAATATGTGAGCAAAACAAGGATCCTGGGGCTTCCGCTGGTGCATATCCGCATGGGGATTGGGTTCCACAGGGCAAAGGGCATTATCGCCATCGGCAATGTCGCCACCGGCGTTATTGCCATAGGCGGGCTGTCTCTGGGCGTGTTTTCCCTGGGCGGCGCGGTATTGGGCGTCTTCGCGCTGGGCGGCCTGGCCTTGGGCGCGAGGGCCTTTGGCGGCGTGGCGGTTTCATTGTTCCTCTCATGCGGCGGCCTCGCCGTCAGCTGCGGCTACGCGTTAGGCGGTGTGGCGGTGGCGGTCAAGGGCGCGTTTGGCGGCGTGGCGGTGGCGTCAGAAATTGCGGTTGGCAGCGTGGCGTATGGCGGGCTCGCGCTGAAGATTGATACAATGCATACCATGGGCACTGCGGAAATCGAGGCGCTGATACGCGCCGCGTATCCGGATGTGAGGGAATGGGTGCTTAGGCTGGCGCGGCTTTTGGCCCGGGCAGGGTAACAAAAAGCAAACAAGGAACAGCGGGAATATGCGCCGGATCAATGCCATTGCTTTTCAGGCGTCGTTATTCCCGGACAGGTCTAATTAAAAATGAAGAGGATGATTTGGTATGGCCATAATTTTAAAGAGGGTTGGCCTTGGGCTATTGGCGTTTATTTTGGCGGTGGTTTTGGTGGCGTTCGTGCTTTTGGTGATTTTCAGCCCCGGCAAGACCGAGCCATACCGCGACGCGAACGGCCGGGTTTTGGAGGA
>WRGP01000208.1 GCA_009787135.1 Bacillota bacterium
CCAAGCCGGATCCGACAGTCACCCCCCGCGTGATGGAGGGCGTCATGGACCCCGAGGCGACACCCCTGACGATCGACCCCATCGACAAGCCGACATGGCCGCCGATCCTCTTTGAGTATACGACCGTGACGGAATCGGCGCTTGGCGTATCGTTTGACGTGCCAACCTATTGGGTGCGCGCGGAAGATCCCACCGTATCAAACGCCATTGTATATGAAGAGCCTCAAAACGATATCCGCTCCGGCACGGGCACGCAAAGTCAGGTCGTCATACAGGTGGTAAGAGCCGATACGGCGCAAACCATAAAAGACGCGGAGGCGTATATCGACTTGATTATCGAAAACCTTCGGGAGAACAAGAATTTTCAAAACACCGATTTCTCCCAAAAGGCCGATAACCGCATGCTGGGTGAAACGGGCCGATACATCACCTACCGCTTGGACTACATGCCCGAAGGCGCGAAAACCCCGGTCCGCATGCGCGGACGCATTCTGGTCGTGCCGGTGGACCGCAAGCTGTACATGGTTCGCTACATGTGCCCCGCTGAATTCAACGTGATGCCCACAGACGATCCTGCCGTGAACGGGGGCTATGAGGAAGTTTACAAAAAGATCCGCAGCACCCTCAAGGATATCTAATGCCGTTTCCGGAAGCAGCGCCCCGTCACCGCCAGCCGTTCAGGATGCGCAGCAGCGCCTCCAGATACCCCGGCAGCCTCACGTCCGCGTCAGCTACCGCCGGAAGCGTGCCCACGCGCTGCCCGTCCTTGAGCACGCGTATTTCTCCGAGCACATCGCCGCGCAGAACGGGCGCCTCGATCGCGTCCGGCAGCGCAACCTCCAGCGATATGCCGGATTCCTCCCCCCGCTTTAGCAGCACCGTTAAGCTCTCGCCCGCCGCCACGTCCACGGCGTCCATACCGCCCCGCGTGACAGCCACCTGCATGCCGAGCCGGTCTCCCTGCTGGCAAACCGAAAAAAGGCGGTAGGACGCGAAGCCATACTCGAGCATCTGGCGCGCCTCGTTAAAGCGCGTCTGACTCGCCGGGGTGCCCAATACCACGGCGATCAACCGCATACCGTCCTTTTTCGCCGTGGCGGAGACGCAATACTTCGCCTCGTTTGTCGAGCCGGTCTTGAAGCCGTCGCAGCCTTCGTAGAAGCGTACCAACCGGTTGGTGTTGGTCAGGTCGGTGACCCGCCCGCCCTTGTGCTCAATGGTGTCCATCCAAATGGTGCTGTACTTGAAATACTGCGGATGCTTTGCCAGTTCGCGCGAGAGGTTTGCCACGTCGCGCGCCGTGGTGTGCTGCCCCGCGGCCGGCAGGCCCGTCGTATTCTTGTACACCGTGCCGGACAGCGCAAGCTCCAGCGCCCTCTCGTTCATGCGGCTGACAAAGTTTTGCTCCGTTCCCGCAATGTGCTCCGCCAGCGCCACGGCGGCATCGTTCGCGCTGGCCACGATCGTGGATTTAAGCAATTCCTCAAGCTTGTACGCGCTGCCCGCGTCCAGGAGCGCCTGGGATCCTCCCATGCCCGCGGCTTCCCTGGAGACCATGACCATATCCCCCAGCGAGATGGTACCCGCTTCCAGCGCTTCCAGCGCCAGCAGGATTGTCATCAGCTTTGTCACGCTGGCCACGGGCCGCTGCTGATCCGCGTTATGTTCAAAAATCACATTGCCCGTGGACGCCTCCATCAATACATACGACGGCGTCTGGAGCGCAAACGGCGCGCCCTGCTCCAGCGCCGCCGCCAAAGCTGAGGCCGGCAGGAGCAAAACGGCGAGCAAAACCGATACAAGCTTCTTCATGACATGGACCCCTCCCGCGCTAGTTTGTACACTATGTGCGAAAGGCTTTCAAAACATGCCTTTTTCACCCGCGTGAACCGCGGTTCACGCGGGTGAAAAAGGCGTGCCGTCTTCTCAAAAATCACGGATTTTCAGGGGGATGGCGCAAGATGGCACTTTACGAAAAGTCTCTGATATGCCATACTCTCATAAGCGTTACGGGCAAAACAAAGGAAGGTGCGCTTAATGTGGACGCTATACCCGCTGATTTTTCTCTCCGGCTTTGTGGATTCCATCGCGGGCGGCGGCGGTATCATCTCGCTCTCCGCCTACTTGGCGGCGGGCCTTCCGCCACATCTGGCGCTTGGCACCAATAAGTTTTCCGCCACGCTGGGCACCGGCGTGGCCGCCGCGCGTTTCGCGGCCAAGGGCCGCATCCGTTGGGACGCGGCGCTCTTCTCGTTTCTTGGCGCGCTGGGCGGCTCGGCCCTGGGCGCGAGACTCGCCCTCTATGTCCCGGAACGCGTTCTCGTCTATATCCTGCTGGCTGTGCTGCCTCTCATCGCCGCGCTTGTGCTCCGCGGCAAGCGCTTCATGCCGCGGGCTACCTCCCTCACCAAACCCCATACCCTCGTCCTGGCGTCGCTCGTGGGCTTTCTGCTCGGCGGCTACGACGGCTTTTTCGGCCCCGGCACAGGCACGTTTCTGATTATGGCGTTTGTCGCTGTGCTCAGGTTTGATGTGCTCACGGCGTGCGGAAACGCGAAGGCGGTGAACTTTGCCTCCAACATCGCCGCGGCCGTCACCTTTATGGCTCACGGGAGGGTGGACTATGCCCTTGGCATTCCGCTGGCGCTGTGCGCGGTTCTGGGGCAGTTCATCGGCGCGGGCCTGGCGCTTCAAAAGGGCGTGAAGCTCGTGCGCCCCATGATCGTCATGGTCATCGTGCTGCTCATGGCGAAGATTCTCTATGATTTAATGGTGTAATCATACAATATTTTTGCCGTATATACGGTAACAATTGCTACTTGACGTACGGTTTCTATTGCTACATGATGATGATAGATGATGATTCGCGTCAAAGCGCTACGCGCCTTTGAAATATTTGTATAAAGCGAGGAATTGATGATGAGAACAACCGTCCGTATTCTGTCTGTGATCTTGGCTTTGCTCATGGGTTTCGCCCTGTGCGCTCACGCGGAGGAGGCGCCCCTCTCCATCGGCATCATCCAGCTGGTGCAGCACCCCGCCCTGGACGCGTCCTGTCAAGGTTTTTTGGACGCGCTGAGGGACAGCGGCTATGTGGATGGGGAAAACATTGCCGTGGACTTCCAGAACGGCCAGGGCGACCAGTCCAACCTGGCGACCATCGCGGATCGTTTTGTCAGCAAAAAAGTGGATCTGGTGCTGGCCATCGCCACGCCGGCCGCGCTGGCCATCGCGGGCAAGACTACGGACATTCCGATCCTGGCCACGGCCATCACGGACTTTGTGGAAGCGCGGCTGGTCGAGAGCAACGACGCGCCGGGCACGAACGTATCGGGCACCACGGACATGGCGCCCATTGGGGATCAGATCGCGCTGATTCAAACGCTTGCGCCAAACGCCAAAAAAGTAGGCGTGCTGTATAATGCCGGCGAGGTTAATTCCGTCGTGCAGGTTCAGGCGGCGAAGGCCTGCATTGAGGCGCTGGGTTTTGAATTTGTGGAAAAGACCGTGACCAATTCCAATGAGGTTCAGCAGGCTGCCGAATCCATCGTGCGGCAGGTAGACTGCCTCTATCTGCCCACGGACAACGTGATCGCCTCCGCCATGCCCATCCTCTACGGCGTGACGGTTGAGTCCAAAACCCCCGTGATCTGCGGCGAGGAAAATCAGGTCCTTGGCGGCGGCCTGGCAACCCTTGGCATCAATTACTACAACCTCGGCTACCAAACAGGGCTGATGGCCGTCCGCCTGTTGAAGGATCCGACCCTTGATATCAGCGCTATGCCGGTGGAGCGGCAGCTGGAGTTTGATTACCGCATCAACGCCACCGTGGCCGCGGAGATCGGCATTGTGATCCCCGAAGATCTGCTGGCGTTCACGTTTGAAATGGAGTAAGCGTTTATGGGCCAGATACTGCTTGGGGCCGTCGCGCTCGGCCTTTTATGGTCGATCATGACTATCGGCGTATACATTACCTACCGCATTTTGGACATTGCGGACCTGACCGTGGAAGGGA
The DNA here is from genome assembly GCA_009787135.1 of Bacillota bacterium. Classification (GTDB taxonomy): domain Bacteria; phylum Bacillota; class Clostridia; order Christensenellales; family Aristaeellaceae; genus Avichristensenella. The sequence continues at coordinate 4,016 of WRGP01000208.1, forward strand.
GCATTACGCTGGGCGCGGCGGTGAGCACCGCCATGATCCACGCGGGGCAAAGCCCTTTTCTCGCCTCGGCCGCGGCGCTCCTATGCGGGCTTGGCGCCGGATTTGTCTCTGGCCTTTTGCACACCAAATTGCGCATCCCCGCGCTGCTGTCGGGCATCCTGACCATGATCGCGCTGTGGTCCGTCAACTTGCGCGTCATGGGCTCGGCCAATATATCCATTCTGCGCCTTCCGACGATCTTTACGCCCATCCAGGCCCTTGGCGCGTCGAAATACGCCGCTTGGGTCTGCGTGGGCGGGCTGCTGGCTATCGCGATTGTATCGATCCTCTATTGGTTCTTCGGCACGGAACTGGGCAGCGCCGTCCGCGCGACGGGCAACAACCCAACCATGGTGCGCGCGCAGGGCATCCATACTGACAATATGATTCTGCTGGGGCTCATGATCAGCAACGCGCTGGTGGCCCTGTCCGGTTCGCTGATCGCGCAAAGCCAGGCGTTCGCGGATATTCAGATGGGCACGGGTTCCATCGTCATTGGCCTGGCGTCGCTCATCGTCGGAGAGGTGCTCTTTGGCCGCCGAAACTTCTACCTCCGGCTGCTCTCGCTTATCTTCGGCGCCATCACCTATCGGATCATCATCGCCACGGTGATGGAGCTTGGCATGAACCCCAACGACCTGAAGCTGTTTACGGCCGTTACGGTAGCGCTGGCGCTTTCCATGCCGCATTTTCGCGATTATCTGCAAACGCTTCGCAAATCGCTTACAGGGGGGCTTTCAAAGTGCTGAGGATGGCGAACGTAACCAAGATCTTCAACCGCGGCACGGTGAATGAAAAGACCGCCCTGTCGGACGTGACGCTCACCGTCTCGGACGGCGATTTCGTAACGATGATTGGCGGCAATGGCGCGGGCAAGTCTACGCTGCTCAACTGCGTGGCCGGGGTGTTTTTGCCCGAGGAAGGCGGCATCCATATCGACCAGGCCGATGTAACGAAGCTGGGCGAACACAGGCGCGCCAAATACTTGGGCCGCGTATTTCAGGATCCCATGATGGGCACCGCGGCAGATATGACGATTGAGGAAAACCTGGCGCTGGCGCTCCGGCGCGGTAAGCCCAGAACACTCCGCTGGGGTGTGACCGAGCGCGAACGCGCGCGGTACAAGGCGCTGCTTAAGCGGCTCGGCCTGGGGCTTGAAGCGCGGCTTACGACAAAGGCGGGCCTGCTGTCCGGCGGGCAGCGCCAGGCTCTGACGCTGCTCATGGCCACGCTGGAGAGGCCAAAGCTCCTCCTGCTCGATGAACACACCGCCGCGCTGGATCCCAAGACCGCTGAAAAGGTGCTCGCGATCAGCGATGAATTCATCCGCGAGGGCAGCCTGACCACGCTGATGGTCACGCATAATATGCGAAACGCGCTGCAATATGGCAACCGCCTGCTCATGATGCACGAGGGGCGCGTGCTGATTGATGTACAAGGGGAGGAGAAGCGGCGGCTGACCGTAGAGGATCTGCTGTCGCTCTTTGAGCGGGCCAGCGGCGAGACGCTGGCGAGCGACCGGGCTCTGTTGTCATAATGCCGCAAGGGAGAAGAATATGAGGAAAACAAAGATCGTCTGTACCTTAGGGCCTGCCAGCGCCGATGAGGCCACCATGGAAGCGCTTTTAAAGAGCGGCTTGAACGTTGCCCGGCTCAATTTTTCGCACGGCACGCACGAAGCGCACAAGGAAATGATCGACCGCTTCCGCGCCGTGCGCGACCGGCTTTCGCTGCCCGCGGCCGTTATGCTGGACACCAAAGGGCCTGAAATTCGCCTGCGCGACTTTCAAGGCGGCGCCTGCCAGCTGCGCGCGGGCGCGATGTTTACGCTCACCACCGAGGATATCATGGGAAACGCGGAGCGTGCTTCCATCACCTACGCGGATCTGCCGCGGCAGCTAAAAAAGGGCAACAAGTTGTTGATAGACGACGGCCGGCTCACGCTGGAAGTGGTTGAAACCACGGAAACGGAAATCCATTGCATTGCGCTTGACGCGGGCCAGATAACCAATCACAAGGGCATTAACGCTCCCCGCATCCCGCTTGACATGCCCTATCTGAGCGACGCGGACCGCGCCGACCTGCTCTTTGGCATTGAAAATGACGTGGATTTTGTGGCGGCGTCCTTTGTCCGCCGGCCGGACGATATCGTTGTCATGCGCAAATTTCTCGACTACAACGGCGGACACGGCATCCGCATCATCGCCAAGATCGAGAACCTGGAAGGCATTGAGAATTTCGACGAGATTTTGCGCCATGCCGATGGGATCATGGTGGCGCGCGGCGACATGGGCGTGGAGGTCGCCTTTGAGCGTCTGCCCGGCCTGCAGAAGCGTTTCATCCGCCGGTGTTACCAGTCCGGCAAAATGGTCATTACCGCCACGCAGATGCTTGAGTCCATGATCAACAGCCCCACGCCCACGCGCGCGGAGATCACGGACGTGGCGAACGCCGTATTTGACGGCACCTCCGCGGTAATGCTCTCCGGCGAGAGCGCGATGGGCAAATACCCCGTGCAGACCGTGCAGGCCATGGCGCGCATCGCGGAGCAGGCGGAACACGACTCCTTTGCAATGAACATGTACGGCGCCGTGGAGTATGATCCGGACGCGGCGACGACGAACGCCATTTCTGACGCCGCCAGCCGCGCGGCGCGTGATATCCATGCCAAGGCGGTAATCGCCGTGACAAAATCCGGCCATACCGCCCGCAACATTTCAAAATTCCGCCCGGCCAGGCCTATTGTGGCGGCGACGCCGGAGGCAAAAACCTTCCACCAGCTGTCGCTGTCCTGGGGCGTGTATCCCGTGCTCGCGCGGTACCAGAACACCTCCGAAGAGCTGTTCCAGCACGCCATTGACTGCGCCAAACAGATTGACCTGGTGGAGGACGGCGACCTGGTCGTCATCGCGGCGGGCATCCCCCTTAACACATGCGGCAGCACCAACACGCTGAAAATTCAGACGGTTGGCACATATATATAATGAATATCGAAAGGTGGTCTCCCGTCCATGTCCTATTGGGATATTTTGTTGCGATTTGGGGCGGCGGTCCTCACCGGCGGCGCCATAGGGTATGAGCGCCAGGCGGGGCACCATCCGGCCGGGCTGCGCACCCATATCCTCGTTTGCATTGGCTCCGCCATGGTTGCCCTCATCGAGTGCCTGCTCACCGGGCAGGTTCCCGCCGGAAACGCCAATGTTTCCATGACGCTGGGCCGTATGAGCGCGCAGGTTATCAGCGGAATCGGCTTTTTGGGCGCCGGTACCATCATCACCACCAAGCGGAACATCGCGGGGCTCACCACAGCGGCCTCGCTATGGGCCGTCGCCTGCATCGGCATTGCCGCGGGCATGGGGCTTTACGGCCTGTGCATGATTGGCGCGGGCTTTACGCTCGTTGTGCTCGCGCTGATCAAGCGAACCATTGTAGGCCATGTCCATAAGATCGTCGAGGTGAGCTTTCGCCATCGAAAGGAAACGCTCGCGTTCCTTAACGAGTACCTGGCCGCGCAGAACATCCGCGTGTACAGCGTGGACTTCCGCGTGGAGGAATCCACGGATGGCGACAACCTCTACACCAACGTATACATGCTCGATCTGCCGCGCCGGGTTGACGTCACGGCGGTCATCTTAGACATCGCGGAATATGTCGATGTGCAGAAGGTGAGGACACGCGACCCGTGATCAAACGGCATTTGGGCGGCGCTGATTTCTGGAAGCCCGCCCTGCGGCTAAGCCTGCCCGTTGCCCTGCAGCATTTGCTCGGCGGTTCCTTTACCCTCATCGATACGCTGATGCTCGGCCGGCTTGGCGACGAGGCGGTGGCCTCCGTTGGCATGGCCGGCCAATGGGCATGGCTGTTAAACATCTTCTTCTATGGCATGTCGTCCGGCGCGGCGGTTTTTTTGTCTCAGTATTGGGGGGCTAAGGATCATGGCGGCATCCGCCGCTCCTACGGCATGCTCGCGGCCGCCTGTCTTGCGCTCGCCGGCCTGATGTGCCTGGCGGCGGTGTTGTTTCCCGGGGTGATCATGCGCCTTTTCACGAGCGATACAGGCGCTATCGAAACGGGCGTCCGCTATTTGCACATTGCCGGGCTGAGCTATATGGCGATAGCTTTCAGCCAGATTTTCAGCACTGTGCTGCGCTCCACGGAAGAGGTCAGGCTTCCGCTATACGCCAGCATCCTGGGCGTGCTGCTGAACACGGCGCTCAACTATGCCTTCATCTTTGGCAAGCTGGGCCTGCCCGAACTTGGCGTGCCGGGCGCCGCCATCGCGACCGTCATTTCAGCCTGGGCATGCCCCATCTTCCTTTTTTTTGCATCATTCAAGCGCCGGAACGTGCTAATCTGCCCGCCGCGGGATCTGTTTCACTTTGACAGGGCGTTTGGTTTCAAATTCTTCAGGGTTTCCCTCCCCGCGCTGGCCAATGAAGGCCTGTGGGCGCTGGGCACCATGGGCTACAATATGGTATACGGCCACATGGGCACCGCGCAGTACGCGGCGCTCACCATCTACCGTACGGTTGATTCGCTGTTCTTTGCCTTCTACATCGGCCTATGCCACGCGTGCAGCGTGCTGGTCGGCCGTGAGATCGGCGCGGGCCGAGTCGGCGAATCCGTTCAATACGCCAACCGCTTTACGCTTGTGATGCCGGCGCTATCGATCTTCCTAGGCTTGATCGTCATCGCGACGCGCGGCATGTTCCTCACGCTCTTTACCGTATCGCCGGAAGTTCTCAGGCTGGCCAACGCCGTGCTGCTGATCTGCGCCGCTGAGATCCCCATCCGCAACATCCCCTTCATCACCATCTGCGGCATCTTCCGCGCCGGCGGCGATACAAAGATCGGCGTTATGTATGACCTTATCTCCGTGTGGTGCATGGCGCTGCCCGTGACGATTTTCTGCGGCCTCGTGGTAAGGCTGAATTTCCTTGTGGTCTTTGCGGTCATGCTGCTCTGCGAGGACTGGCTCAAGGCGGTCCTATGCGTCCGGCGGCTCAGGAGCGGGAAGTGGATCAAGCCTGTGGTGGAGGCGGCCCTGTGAGCAAGCGCCGCCCGGCGGGCAGCGCAGCCGGCGGCCAGCCTGCCCTTCGTCATCCCCGCCCTTCCAGCCGCGTGAACCAAAGTTCATGTGATTGGAAGAGAGGTTCGTTATTGATTTATTGCCTCTCTTCCTGTATACTATACCGTAGGAAGAAGGGAGGCTTGGCTATGAAGCTGATCATTGCCATTGTGCAGGACGAGGATGCTTCCCGCCTGGTGAGCGGCCTGATGGACGAGGGATACAGCGTCACCAAGCTGGCGACAACGGGCGGCTTCCTTCGCGCGGGGAACACAACGCTGCTGCTGGGCGTGGAGGACGACCGTTTTCAAGGCGCGATGAGCATCATCGAAAAGGTTTGCAAAAGCCGCAAGCAGATCGCTACATCCCCGTCGCCCGTGGCAGGCGCGGCAGGCGTATATGTGCCATACCCCATTGAGGTGATGGTGGGCGGCGCGACGGTTTTTGTGATGAACGTCGAGCAGTTTATCAAGTACTAAGCATGCGCTTTGAAGACTTTAGGGATCGGGGCGCGGCGGTTAGAAGCCTGTGTGAGGCGTTTCTGGCCGGCGCGCCCTCTCATGCGACGCTGATCACCGGGCCGCCCGGCGTTGGCAAGCGCACGCTGGCCTGTCTATGCGGCCAGAGTCTTTTTTGCGCGGCGGAAACCAAGCCATGCGGTGAATGCCCTGCCTGCAGGCGCTATCGCAAGGGCAGCCACCCAGACAGCTACCACATCCCCGAGAACAAGAGCATTGGCGTGGACACGATACGCGCTTTAACGCTGGCGCTGCAGAGCGCGGCCTATGAAGGCGGGTACAAGGCCGTGCGGATTGAATGCGCGGGCGCCATGACGGTGCAGGCGCAAAACAGCCTGCTGAAGACGCTGGAAGAGCCGCCGCCCCGCACGGTGTTCCTGCTCACGGCCACGGATATTGGCGAGGTGCTTCCCACCATCCGCTCAAGATGCCGCGTCGTGCGCATGCCGCCGATGCCGGAAGAGCGGGTGGAGGCCATCCTTGTGGGGCGGGGGATCGAACCCGGCCGGGCCGCGAGGCTGGCCGCGCTCTCGCAGGGCAGTGTCGGGCAGGCGTTTCGGATGCAGGAAGACGACGGATTTTGGGCGCTTCGGGAGCGTGTGACGCTTGCAATAGAAGGCGTGCGTCAAACGTCTGATGTTCTGGCGGCCGTGAACGCGCTGAAGGACGATAAGGGCGACGCCGTGCTCGTGCTCAGCATGCTGGAGGACGCGCTTCGCGGCTCGCTTGTGCGGTCGCTGACGGGTGGGGCGCGGCGGGCGGAGCCTTGGGGGGAGAAGCTGACGGGCTTGGGCGCCCGGCGGCTGGCACGGCTGCTGGAAAGCGCGCGTATGTCGCGCCGCATGCTCAAGAGCAACGTGCCTTGGCCGGCGGTGCTGGAGCGATTTTTGATGGAATACGCGGAGGCGTTAATGCAATCGGAGGCGTTTTAGAAAATGGCAACTGTGATTGGCGTCCGGTTTAAGCGGCCGGGTAAAATGTATTATTTTGATCCGGGTAAAATGGAAATAGCGGAAGGCGATACCGTGGTGGTGGAGACGGTGCGCGGTGTGGAGCTTGGTCAATGCGTCAGCAAGCCCATTGAGGTGAAGGACGAGGAGATTGTGCCGCCGCTGCGCAATGTGGTGCGTATCGCGACGAACGCGGATGTCGCGCAGGTGGAGCGCAACCGCGAGAACGAGCAAAAGGCGTACGGCATATGCCAAGAGAAGATTATCGCCCATAAGATCGAGATGAAGTTGGTGGACGTGGAATATGCGTTTGATGCCAGCAAGATCATCTTCTATTTTACGGCCAACGGCCGCGTGGATTTTCGCTCGCTCGTGAAGGATCTCGCGTCTGTGTTTAAGACGCGCATTGAGCTGCGCCAGATTGGCGTACGCGACGAGGCCAAGATGCTAGGCGGCCTGGGCCCCTGCGGCCGGCCGATTTGCTGCGGGTCGTTTTTAGGGGATTTCCAGCCTGTATCCATCAAAATGGCCAAGGAACAGAACCTGTCCCTGAACCCTACCAAAATATCGGGCCTATGCGGGCGGCTGATGTGCTGCCTGAAGTATGAGCAGGATTATTATGAGGAGGCGCGCAAAAAGCTGCCCCGTGTCGGCAAGGAGGTCATGACGCCGGACGGCCGCGGGCATGTTGTGGATCTTGATGTGCTGAGGCAAACCGTCAAGGTGCGCATTTTTGAGGGCGACTCGACGGAGCTGAAAGAGTACGCGGCCGAGAAAATCCAGCGCTTTACGCCGCCGGAAGCGGACAGAAGAAGCGGGAGGCATCCGGCGGAGGGCGCGGCCTGGGCGCACGGGCATTCCGGTTTGCCCGAACAAGAAGTTGAGCCGGAAGCGGACGAGGCCGAGGTAGAAATTGAGGAGATAAGCGACGCGGAGCTTCTGATGCTGGAGGACGAAACGGAAGGGTTGTGATACCATGCTTCGAATCGGGCCGCACATTTCAGCCAGCCACGGGTATTTGGCCATGGGCAGGCATGCGCTTGACCTTGGCGCGAATGCCTTCGCTTTTTTTACGCGCAATCCCCGCGGCGGGAGCGCGCGGCAAATGGACGAAGAGGATGTCCTGGCGTATCGTGATCTGGCCGCGGCCCGGGGCGTGGGGCCCATCGTCGCGCATGCCGCCTATACGATGAACCCCGCCGCGGAGAAGGAGCATCTGCGCGCCTTCACCCGAGAGGCCATGGCGGATGATTTGGCGCGCATGGCGCACACGCCCGGCAATTTGTATAACTTTCACCCCGGAAGCCATGTGGGGCAGGGCGTGGAAGCGGGTATTGATTATATCGCGGCGCTGCTGAACGGAATTCTAACGGCAGGGCAGCCGACCACGGTGCTGCTGGAGACAATGACCGGCAAGGGCAGCGAGATCGGCGGCAGGTTTGAGGAGCTGCGCGGCATTTTGGATCGGGTGCGCCTTGAGAATAAGCTCGGCGTGTGCCTGGACACCTGCCATGTCTGGGACGCCGGGTATGACATCGCGGGCGACCTGGACGGCGTGCTGACGGAATTCGACCGCGTGATTGGCCTTTCGCGGCTATGTGCCGTACACCTCAACGACAGCATGAACGCGCGCGGCAGCCGCAAGGACAGGCACGCGCGGCTTGGCGAGGGCGCTATTGGGTGGGAGGCTATCGAGCGGATTGTCAATCATGCGGCGCTGAAGGGTGTGCCGTTTATTTTGGAGACGCCCAATGAGGATGAGGGATGGATGCGGGAGATTCGGATGGTACGGGAGGCGTATAAAGGGTAGGAAGTACGTATAGAATCATTCGCTGTGATTCCAGCACGGATTTTATCCTTAATAAGTCCTGGCTCTATTTGTAGTCATCCTGCATTGATTCCCCTATTTCCGCCCCGCCCCACCGGCTCTGCCCCAAATCCACCCGCCCGTCCCTCTGAAAAGCAACCCCCTCCTCGCGCAGCAGCTCCC
>WRGP01000209.1 GCA_009787135.1 Bacillota bacterium
CCGTCTCCTTCCCCGCCCCGGTCCCTAAAAAGGAGGGAGCGGTCACGGCCGCGTTCCAAGGCGTGCCGGGCGCGTGGAGCGAGCACAGCGCCATGCGTCTGTTCCCGCGGGCGTCGTTGCTCGCGGTGGATTATTTTGAGGATGTGATCAAGGCCGTGGCGGAAGGCTCGGCGGACTACGGCGTGCTGCCGATTGAAAACGCGCAGACAGGCGCCATCGGCGAGGTGTATGACCTGCTCCGCACGCACGCCTGTTCTATCGTGGGGCAGATGTGGGTTGCCATCAAGCAGTGCCTGCTGGCGCCGGAGGGCGCGAAGCTCTCCGATATCCGCGAGGTGTTCTCTCACCCGGAGGGGTTTGGCCAGTGCCGCCGTTTCCTCAAAAACCGCGGCTGGGAACTGACCGCCTGCCGCAACACGGCCTATGCCGCGCGGATGGTGGCCGAGCGGGGCGAGCGGCGATGCGCGGCCATTGGCTCGCGCCGGGCGGCCCAGGTGCATGGGCTGTGCGTGCTGGCCCCGGACATCATGGACAATCCGGGCAACCGCACGCGCTTTATCGCGATTGCCGCCGCGCCCTCCTATGATGAAAAATGCGATACCACCTGCGTCACCTTCTCCACGCAGCACAGAAGCGGCGCGCTCTGCGCGGTGCTGCAGAGCTTCATGCTCTCCGGGCTGAACCTGACCCGCATTGAGTCCAGGCCCGTTTCGGCGGAGCGGTACCGCTTCTTCGCGGATCTCCAGGCGAACATATTGTCCCCGCAGACCATGGACGCGCTCCGCCAGGCAGCCGCGCATTGCGAGTACTTCGAGATACTGGGCTGCTACCCCACGTCCGTGGAAAACTGATGGACGATATGGCTTGGAAGCGGCAAAACCTCGTTTTCATCGGCCTGCCGGGCAGCGGCAAGACGACCGTGTCGCGGCGCGTTGCCGAGGCCCTGCAAAAGCCCTGGTATGACAGCGACCTCACGATAGAGGCGGCGGAAGGGCTTCCCATCCCCGAGATTTTCGCGCGCCATGGGGAAGCGTATTTTCGCGTGGCGGAGACACAATGCCTTGCGCGGCTTTGCGCGATGCGGGGCATCGTGCTGGCGGCGGGCGGCGGCGCGGTGCTGCGAAACGGGCCGCTGCTGAAAGAGCACGCCACCGTCGTCTATCTCACGCGCGGCGTGGAAGAAATCCTTCGGACGCTGCGGCCCGGCACGCGCCCGCTGCTTTCGGATCCCGCGCGGCTGCATGATCTCTACCGCAAGCGCCACGCGCTCTACGAGCGCTTCAGCGACCTTGCCGTCTCGAACGAAGGCGCGGTCGATACGACGGTACAAAAAATATTGGAGGCATTGCCATGCGAGTGCTCGTCCTCAACGGACCGAATTTGAACCTGCTGGGCGTCCGCGAGCCGGATGTATATGGAACGGAAAGCTACGCGGCGCTCGTCCGCCGCGTTCAGGCGCGCGCCGCCGCGCTCGGCGTTGACGTAAAAATCGAGCAGTATAACGGCGAGGGCGCGATCATCGACGCGATTCACGGGGCCATGGGCCGCTATGACGGCCTGATTATCAACCCGGGCGCCTACACGCATTACGGCTACGCGCTTCATGACGCGATTAAGGCCGCTTGCATTCCGGCTCTTGAAGTGCATCTGTCCAACATCGCCGCGCGGGAATCGTTCCGGCATACGTCCGTAACCGCCCCGGCCTGCGTGGGGCAGATCAGCGGCCTGGGCATCGCGGGGTATGAAGCCGCGCTCGCCTATTTTGCGGAGAAGCGGCCGTGAACGAAGGGCGCATCACCGGCGAAACAAAACTGCTGGCCGTGATCGGCCACCCGGTCCGCCACAGCCTGTCGCCGCGGATCCATAACCGGCTCGCCGCAAAGCTCGGGCTTCCTTATGCGTACATGGCCTTTGATATAGAAGCGGGGGCGCTGGGGCGCTTCGTCGAGGCCGCGCGGGTGCTGGATATGGCGGGCTTTAACGCGACCATGCCGCACAAGGAGCATATTCTGCCTTATCTGGATGATATCGATGAGGAAGCGCGCCGGTATGGCGCGGTCAACACCGTCGTCCAGCGGGATGGCAGGCTCCTGGGCTTCAATACGGACGGCCAGGGCTTCCTGCGCTCGCTGCCGCACGCCGGTTTTGCGGAAAAGGGCGGCGCGCTGGTGCTGGGCGCGGGCGGCGCGGCCAAGGCGGTGGCGTTGGCGCTTTGCGCGGCGGGCTGGGCTGTGTGCGTCGCGTCGCGCGGGCCTTCGGATTTTGTGGCGGCGGACCCACGCCTCTCATGGGCGCCCTGGGCGGATGCCGCACGGGCGGCGGAGGGCAGGGCGCTGCTGGTGAACGCCACGCCGCTTGGCATGCGGGGCCGGGAAGATTTCGGCGGCTTCTTATTTCTGGATACCCTCTCAAAGGACGCGCTGGTCTATGATTTGCTGTATGACCCCAGGGAGACTGCGCTGCTGCGCGAGGCAAGGCGCAGGGGATTGGGCGCCATGAACGGCCTTCCCCACCTTGTGCACCAGGCGGCGCTGTCCTTTGCGCTGTTTACGGGGCGGGTGCCGGAGGACGCGCTTGTGGATTTATCGCTCGATACTTTGTGTGTGCCATGAAATATCCACAGCCATTGCGCAAAAGCGTCAAATGCGCCAGCGCTGATCCCGCAACCCGCGCGGCGGAGTTTACGGGGTTGTATGAGAACCCTGCCGTGGCGGCCGTCATCCCGCCTTGGGGCGGCGAATTTCTGATGGAAATTCTCCCGCTGTTGGATTTTGAGAAGCTGGCCGCGCTGCCGCCCAAATGGATCAGCGGATATTCCGATATCACCACGCTGACGTTTCCGCTGACCCTGCGCTGCGATGTCGCCACCATTCACGGCTCCAACTTTATGAACATGGGCGGCGCGCGCATTGACGAATCGGATTTGGCGGTGTTTGGGGTGATGTCTGACGGGGAAATCGTCCAGCGCAGCGCCGAATTTTACGGCGAATACGCGCCGGATTTTGCCGACCCCGCGAAAGAGACATACCATCTCGCCCAAAAGAGCGCCTGGAGGTCTTTGCGCGGAGAAGCCGGCGTTTCGTTTGCCGGGCGCATGATCGGCGGCTGTATGGACACCCTCTGCAAGCTGATCGGCACCCGGTTCGCGCCCGTTTCTGATTTTTTGGATACCTACCGGCGGGACGGCTTCATCTGGGCCTTGGAAAGCTGCGAGATGACGGCGGCGGATATCTGCCGCACCCTTTGGCAGATGCGAGAATGCGGTTGGTTCCGGCATTGTAACGGTGTGCTCTTTGGCCGGCCCGCCGGGTATTCGGATACGCAGGATTTGGGGCTGACCGACGCGCTGGAGCGGGGATTGGGGAATTTGAAGATGCCGGTTCTCTATGATGCCGATATTGGGCACGTGCCGCCGATTCTGCAGATTGTGAACGGGGCGCCGGGCAGGGTGGCGTTTGATGGGGGAAAGGCGGTTGTGCGGCAGAGCTTACGAGGATAACCGCCCCACGCTCAGAACACAGCAAAAAAAGACAACAGATGACAACCGGGCACATCCTTTTCATTCTCCATTTTTGTTATGCCGTGTGATCATAAGGCACGCAGAACCGCATAAAGGCGGAGGGGATTTTTCATGCGATATGGCGCTTTTGATACAACACGCCGCGAATACCTCATTCCGGCAGGAAACCGGCTATGCGGACGGGAGATCTATATAAATGATGAGAAGGCGGACGCCATTCCCGCGATGGCCGCGGGCGCGGCGTGCGATGTGCGTGTGGTGATGGGGTGAGGGAAACGCGAGGGGGCGCTGATCCGCACACGAGCATCCCGCAGAAATCAGCATGGGTACGAAATCCGCCAATAGATATTCTTTTTGCCGTTAGAAAAGTTTAAGCAGGAGGCTTCCCACATGATAACCTTTGGCACAGGCGGCTGGCGCGAGATCATCGGTGATGGGTTTACGAGGGCAAACGTACAGCGCCTTATGACGGCCATGGCGCGGCGCATGCAGGAAGAGGATGTGGCGCGGCGGGGGTTTTGCATCGGGTATGACAGAAGGTTTCTCTCGCGGGAGGCGGCGCAATGGGCGGCGGAGGTGCTGGCGTTCCACCGCATCCACACCTATCTGATCAAGCGCCCGGCGCCCACGCCGCTGGTGATGTTCACCATCATGGAGTATGGCCTGCCCTACGGCATGGCCGTGACCGCCAGCCATAATCCCGCGCTGTATAACGGCATCAAGGTGTTTACCAAAGACGGATGCGACGCGCCGGAGAGCGTGACGGACGCGCTCTCGGCCCTGTGCGAAAAGATCTCGCCCGACGAGGTGCGGTCCATCCCCTATGAGCAGGCGATCGCCAACGGGTTTGTGGAGGAAATCAACCCCAACAACCGCTATATCGATTCCATCATTCGCGCCATGAACATGGACGCGGTGCGCTCGCGCAACCTGCAGATCGTACTCGACCCGATGTACGGCGTCAGCCGCACATCCCTCCAGACGATCCTTTTGACGGCCCGCTGCGATGTGGAGGTGATCCACGAGCGGCATGACGCGCTCTTTGGCGGCCGCCTGCCCGCGCCGAGCGAGCAAACGCTGGGCGCGCTGCGCGCCGCGGTGCTCGAGAGCCAGGCGGATCTTGGCATCGCCACGGACGGCGACGCGGACAGGCTGGGCATCATCGACGACGCCGGGCGGTTCGTGCACCCCAATGAGGTGCTGGTGCTGCTATACTATTATTTGCTCAAGTACAAGCACTGGCGCGGCCCGGCCGTGCGCAACATCTCCACCACCCACCTGCTGGACAAGGTGGCCGAGGCGTTCTCAGAGAAATGCCACGAGACGCCCGTGGGCTTCAAGCACATCTCCGCGGCCATTGACCGGCATAACGCGGTCATCGGCGGGGAATCCTCCGGCGGGCTGACGGTGCGCGGGCATATCCACGGCAAGGATGGCATCTACGCCGCCGCGCTGCTGGTGGAGATGATGGCTGTCACCGGCCGCAGCCTGTCCGAGCTATACCGCGAGATCACGGATCAGTTCGGCGGCTGTGAGATGGTGGAGAACAACTTTGCCTTTGACCCGGCCCGGCGTGAGGCGCTCACAAAGCTTTTGATGGAGGACAAGAAGCTGCCCGACTTTGGCACCCCGCCTGAGAGGGTGAGCTATTGGGATGGCTGCAAGGTATATTTCCCAAACGGCTGGGTGGTGGTGCGCTTCTCCGGCACCGAGCCGCTGCTGCGCATCTTCTGCGAGATGCCCACCGCGCTGGAAGCGCGGCAAATATGCAAGACGCTGGAAGCGTTTTTATCGCTATAACCGTTTGATGGGTGGATTGCCAAAAGGGGGATGGTTTCTTGAAGCGAATCTGGATCTGTTTGAAAGGTACGGCCTGGACCTGCCCATGGACATGCGGAAATCCGAGAAGGCTGTCGCGGTATTTCGCGCGAACGGCATCGTGCCCATCGCCATTTCCCTGTCCGACATTCCGCACTCGATGTGGCGCACTTTTCCAAGACGTTCAAGCGGCTGGTGGGGCGCTCGCCCGCAGCGTATAGGGCGCGGAAACAGTGAACGCGCGTGCCGGGTTCAACGCATCAGTCAATTCCCCGGCTTACACTTTGCGCATGGGGTAAACCCCAGTGATTTGGCCTCTTGTTTTGTTACCTGTCTAGGGTTCTTCATATTGCTGCAAGTGCCGGTGCGATGATACCTTTTCCCGCCATTTGTCGGTATCCATACCTCTCCGCCGCCGCCGTTTCCGCCGCCCACATTTCCGCCGCTATTTGATGATTTTGACGGGCCCGCTGTTGACGCGGGCTTCCCCGCAGAATGACCCGGGGAACCAGAAGAAGAACCGGGCGATAACCCGTTTCCGGCTATGGACTCATTCACGGCAGCCATATCAATAAACTTACTGAGTATATATACTTCCTGCCTGTTAAGCCAAACACAATACCAAACTTCACCCGATTGATTTGTCAAGCTGTCAATGATCGCTACAACGGTGCCTTTTTTCGCGATGACCGCCGCCCGTTTCGCGTTCGTTGACGGGGATTGCCGTACATTCACGTCCTTCGCGTTCGTCATGCCGTATCGGGGTTCCCTGCCGTTCAGGATTTCCGGCGGGATGGTAGTCTCCCATAGTTTAGACTGCTCCGTTGACGGATCGTTGGTACCCAATGACACCGCGCCGGCCGCGAAGAACGTGGACATCAGCATTGTCATGATGAGGAAAACAAACGCCTGTATCCTTTTCATACCGTATTCTCCTTTTTGTTTCAACGCTTGTGTGCCGGGAGGCGTCGTCGGGCCGCGTTTGTTCGGGCTGTGTCATTGGGAATCTCTGCCATTATGATTACATCCTATAGTATCGTTACATAAAAGTCAAGACGCCGTATACGCCATCGCCTACTGCTCCCCGCGTGTCAGCCCCTTGATCAACGCCTCATCCGGCGTAACATATAGCGTCTTTTGATTCGTATACACCACAAAGCCCGCGGCCGCGCCCGAGGGCTTCCTGACGTGCCTGCGGCGCGTATAATCCACCGGCACCTGGCCGGAACCAACCCCGCGGCTGAACCACGCGGCCAAGTGCGCGGCCTCCCAAAGCGTCTTTTCCGGCACCTCGCCCGTATGGTCCACGACGACATGCGAGCCGGCCATGTCCTTGGCGTGCAACCATAGCGCGTCCCCGTGCGCGGAAAGGGTCAGCCGGTCGTTTTGCACGCTGTTGCGCCCCACACGGATCAAAATCCCATCGGAGGAGATGACCCGCATCGGCTCGGACGGCGGCATTTTGCGCGCTTTCCCACGCGTATGCGCGGCCCGCAAATGACCGCTTCGCACCAGTTCGGCACGGATTTCATCCAGCGCCAAAGGTTCCTCGCACTTGCGCAGGTCGTCCAGCTGCGAGGCGAGCATCTCGATCTCCCCGCGAATCTTATGCACCTGTTCCTTTGCGTATATCTGCGCCGCGCGCAGCTTGCGGTATTGCCAAAAGAACCGCTGGGCATTTTGCGCGGGCGATAGCCTCGGGTCCAGCGCGATCACGCGCGCTTTACCGGTATAGTAGTCCGTAACCTCCGCCTGACCGCGCGCCTTGCCCAGCAGATGCAGGTTGGCCGTGAGCAGCTCGCCGCACACGCGCGCCTCCTCCATGCGGCTGTCCGCCGCAAGCGCCTCCTCGTGAATAGCCAGGCGGTTTTCACACCGCTCTATATTCGCGCGAATCGAGCGCGCAAGCGCCGCGGTTTTCTGCGCCAGCCTCTCGCGCTTGTCACGCAGCGTATAAAACGCGTCCATGGCCGCGCTGGGCCCCTCGGGAAATGGCCGCTGGCGCGCGGGATCAAAGCGCTGCTGCGCGAAGGGAAACACATCCGCCGCCTCGCCGTTTTCGTCCATTAGCAGCACCCCCGGGCCAAAGGCGGGAAGCTCGCTCAGCAGCGCGTGCAGCGGCCCGGCAAGCGCCGCCCGGCCGGCGGGATCCAGGCGCGCGCCCTCCTGCCCGGTCAGCCGGTACGCAACCTCCCGGCTGCTTTCGCGGCCAAAGCCCATGAGAATCTCCGCAAGCGCCTTGTCCAGCTTCGCGGCGCCGCTTTCCAGCGCGGCTTGCAGCTGACCGGCGGTGGCCCTGGCGGGATCCAGCTTAGCCTGTGCCGGCGGCGGCGTGTACAAAAGCCCCGGCTTGACCTCCCGCACGCGCGATATGTTCGCCCCAACGTGGTGAATGGCGTCCAGGATACGGCCCTGCGCGTCGCGCAGAATGAGATTGCTGTGCCGACCCATGATCTCGCAGACAAGATCCCGCCGTACGCGCTCGCCCATCTCATCCGCGCACTGGAACGCGATTTCCACGACGCGGTCGCCCGCCACCTGCGAAACCGCCTGCACGCGGCCCCCCTGCAGCTGCTTTCGGAGCAGCATGCAAAACATCGGCGGCTCCGTGGGGTTTGGCTTCGCCGCGTTTGTCAAATGCACCCTGGCGTTGTTCGCGGATGCGCACAGGAGAAGCCGGTATGTCCCGCTTTGGCCGCGAAGCAGAAGGTGCAGCTCGTCTTTCTCGGGCTGCAGCACCCGGTCCACGCGGCTGCCCGTAAGCTTTTCCGTGAGCTCCCGCACGATATAGGAAAGCATCAGACCGTCCATTTCGTCACCTCAAGGCAGTATTATAAGGGGTTCCATAAGCCGTGTAAAGATGAACCGGTTCATGCGGGCATTGTCATGCGTTTGAAAATATACGCATATCTGTCAAAAGAGACGTGCGTGTCCTAAAACGGCGGGGATCGTCATATGTTGAAACGGCAAAGGAGTGATGGGCGTGAACCTTGGGAAATGGAAACTCAAGCAAGAGCATTTGGAGCGCGTGCTGATTGGCGGCGCGGCGGCGCTGGTACTGTTTCTGGCGGCGCGCGGCACGCAGACGCCCTTGGTGGAGGTGCCTTACGAGCAGGTGCCGCCCAGCGAGGTGCAGACCGCCGCCGAGCCGGATATCCCCATGCAGGAAACAACGCTGTACTATCGCGACGGCGACGGGTATCTCGTGCCGGTCACCCTCTCGGTACCGGCGCAGGAGGGCATTGCCAAAGCCACGCTGTCGCTGATGACCTCCAGCATCGTCAACGATATGGAGGCCGCGTCCCTGGGGCTTCTGACCGTGGCGCCCCGCGGCACAACCTATGACCTGGATATCTCCGGCGGTCACGCGCGCGTGGACATGAGCAGCGAAGCGCTGAATGTCACGGACGCCGAGCAGGAAAGCGCGATGGTGAGCGCCATCGTCGAGACGCTGACGACGTTTGATACGGTCGATACGGTCGAATTCCTCGTCGGCGGGCAAAAACGCAGCAAGCTTACCTTTGGCACGGACATTTCCGGCACGTTCTCCAGCGGCAATGTCAATATCGAGAGCGTTGCCACCGGCGCGGATATCTCCGGCACGGAAACGGTCATGCTCTACTTCCCCTCGGAGTCTGGGCGCATGCTGGTGCCCGTCACGCGGGTCGTGTACGGTGAACCGGATATCAACACAGCCGTGTTTGAACTGATCAAAGGGCCCAAGGCGGACAGCGGCCTCCAAAGCGCCGTGCCGGAGAACACCTCGCTCATCGACGTTTCGATCAAGGATGGCGTGGCGATCGTCAACCTTTCCAAGGAGTTTGAGCAGATTGTGTCCCAGGCCGACGGGGGCAAGCACGCTTTGCGCGCCATCCGGCTCACCTGCAGCCGCTTCCCCGGCGTGGAGACCGTGCAGTTTCAGGTGGAGGGAAAGCCGTACAGCGTGGAGGGAACAAAGGCGGCGCCGACGTTTGTCAACAGCGCGATGGAGATTGAGGCTTGGTTCCCGGGGGTGCTGGAGGAGGATTAGGCGGGGATATTTGGATTGTTTCGCAAAACATAGGCTGATGTTTGATCCGGCGCGTTTGGCGCCGGATTTGAATTTTGGGGGCGAAAGTGGTAGAATTAATTTTTTATGATTTAGATCACCCGACAAACCACCCGGCAAAGGAAGTGTCTCCCATGCCCTTACGCCCCATCACCCTCACCCCTCATTTTCTCCGCACGGCCCCCTCCTGCCTGATCGAGTGCGGCGGCACGCGCGTCCTGTGCACGGCCACCGTCCAGGAAGGCGTTCCTCCCTTTCTAAAGGGCAAAGGCCAGGGCTGGCTGACGGCCGAGTACGCCATGCTGCCCGCCTCCACGAACATGCGCAAGGCCCGCGACGGCCTCAAGAAGGACAGCCGGGGCGTGGAGATTTCCCGCCTGATCGGCCGCTCCCTGCGCCAGGCCGTGGACCTTACCCGCCTGGGCGAGCGTACCATCACCATCGACTGCGATGTGCTCGAGGCGGACGGCGGCACGCGCACGGCTTCCGTCACCGGCGGCTTTGTGGCGCTCACCCTCGCGGTCGCGGATCTGATCCGGCGCGGGCCGCTGTTTGACTCCCCCATCGTTCGGCAGGTGGCCGCGGTCAGCGTGGGCATGGTGGCGGGCGAGCCGGTGCTGGACCTTTGCTACAGCCAGGACAGCCGCGCGGACGTGGACATGAACGTGGTGATGGACGAAAAAGGAAATTTCATCGAGGTGCAGGGCACGGGCGAAGGCGCGGTCTTCCCGCGAAAAGACTTGGACACGCTGCTCGACATGGCCGCGGAGGGTATCGCGTCCCTCATGGAAAAACAGCGCGAGACCCTGGGCGGCGCCGCGCGCTGGATCGCGCCCAGGACGCCCCGGCTGCTGCTGGCCACCAACAACGAGCACAAGGCGCGGGAACTGCGCGCCATCTTACAGGATCACTATGCGGTCGTCTCCCTGAAGGAAGCGGGGCTGCCCGCCGAAGTGGAGGAAAACGGCGCCACCTTTGCGGAAAACGCCGCGCTCAAGGCGGAGGCCGTGATGAAGCTCGCCCGCTGCGCCGTGCTGGCGGACGACTCGGGCCTTTTCGTGGACGCGCTGGGCGGCGCGCCGGGCGTGTATTCCGCGCGGTACGCGGGCGCGCATGGCGACGACGCGGCCAACAACCGCCTGCTGCTGCAAAATCTTAAAGATGTAGCGGCGCCGCGCACGGCGCGGTTCGTCTGCGCCATGGCGCTGGCCAGGCCGGGCCGGGATACGCTGCTGGTGGAAGGAAGTGTCGAGGGGCGCATCATCGACGCCCCGCGCGGAAGGAACGGCTTTGGGTACGATCCCCTGTTTGAGTATGAAACCGGCGAGACCTTCGCTGAAATGGCGGAGGAGAAGAAGAACGCCATCAGCCACCGCAACCGGGCGGCCGCTGCCCTGCTCATGGCGCTGGAGGCGGGCGCATGAAAATTGCCTGCGCCAGCGACGCGCACCGCGCCTACGCGAAAGAGGAAGGGCTGATCGATAGGCTGCCGCGTGTAGACGCCTTTTGCTTTCTGGGCGATATGGACGACGACGCGGATTGCCTTCAGCTGCTGCTGGAAAAAAAACAGCCGCACGCGCCGTTCTACGCGGTGGCCGGCAATAACGATCCTTTTTCCCGTCGGCCCCGAACCCTCACGCTCTGCTTTGGCGAACTTCGCGCCATGCTCACGCATGGGCACCTATTTCGCACGAGGCAAGCAATGGCTGCCGCCGCCGCGTCGCAGGGCTGTCAGCTTTTGCTCTATGGCCATTCCCATAAGCCGCTGGTGGAACTCATTGATGGGGTGCATGTGGTCAACCCGGGCACGCTGCGATCTGGCCAGTGGGCATTGGTTGACGTGCAGGATCCGCCCAAGGTACAGCTGCTGACACTTTAGGGATGCGCGAGTACGGCCGTCTGTTTTTGCGTGTCCGGCGTAATCTCTATCGTGTCGCTGTCATAGCGCCGGACGTCATCCCGCAGCGCGAGGAACGAATCCAGCGTATCCAGCACCGAAAAACCGAATTGTTCCGGGCGGTAATGCATGGGAATGACGACCGCCGCACCCAGCGCCCGCGCGACCTCATCGGCTGTCTTCGCGCCGATGGTATAATACCCGCCCACGGGGACCATCACCGCATCCACCCTGCCGATTTGCTCAATCTGCTCCCTCGTGAGCATATGCCCCAGATCGCCTAGGTGCAGGGCGCGCACGCCGCCCGCCTCCAGCACACGGATCGTGTTCGCGCCGCGAAGCGCGCCCCCCTGATCGTCATGGAAGGCCGCTATCTCCGTGACGATAAAGGGCGACGGGCGACCCGTATCAACCAGCCGGACAGCCTTCACCGCCCCATGGTCGTCATGTTCATGGCTGCAGAATACGGCGTTTGCCGTGACATCCAGCGGCCCGAGGCCCTCCACGGCGCCGTCCGCGTAGGGGTCGAGCACGATCGCGTACCCATCGTACACCAGGCGAAAACAGGCGTGACCCAGCCATTGTATCTTCATGCTATGCACCCTTTCTTTCGCTTCAACCCAAACGGGCGCCCTGCCAAGCTTCCTCAAAAACACCTCAAAAAAATCTTTCCCCGCCAAAACAACCGTGGCTGTGTTGTCGCAGGGATGAAACGCGAGCATATCATAGCGCGCAAGCCCTTCATCCACCACGAGTGTCACGCGCTTCCCGCTGTCAAACAGCAGGCCAAGCGGGCTTACCGCGCCGGCGGACAAGCCCAAAAGCTCGGGCAGCATTTCCTCAGGCCCAAAGCTCAGGCGCGACACACCCAATGCCTTGGAGACCACAGCCGTACGAAAAGGCACGTCATGCCGCAGCAGCATGAGGTAAAACGAGGTCCGCTGCCGATTGCACAGGAAGGCGTTGCGAACCAGCTCCGTCCTCGTCCAGTCGATCCCCCGCACCGTATGGCAGTCCTGAACGGTGTGCACCGGCGCGTGTTCATAAAGGGTATACGCGACGCCAAACGACGCGAGCGCGTCCAGCACCGCCTGCCTATTTTTCATATCCGCACATTCGCTCCTTGCTTCTCTTGTTCGTATCCACTATAATATACAGTGGCATGCAGAAATTGTCAAAGCGAGTTGTATTGGATATGGTACATTTGATCGTAAATCCCACGGCGGGCAATGGCCGCGCCCGCCGCGTCGGCGAGGAGATGGCCGCATTGCTTGCGCGGCAGGGCGTTCCGCATGCCGTATCCTTGACAGAATCGG
>WRGP01000210.1 GCA_009787135.1 Bacillota bacterium
ACCGGCTCGCCGCTGATTTTGTCGAGGACATTGGCGGCCAGCATGGGGAATTCTGCGGCTTCGCGGTTTTGCAGCAGGTTGTCGATGCCCCAGTCAAACTCGTGGTTGCCGGGGACCATGGCGTCGTAACCGGCGGCGTTCATGAATTCCATAGCGGCCTTGCCAAAGCTGAGGTTGACAATGGGCATGCCCTGAGACGCGTCTCCGGCATCGAGCAGCAATACCGATGCGCCCATCTCCTGCAGATCCTTCTTAATCTGCGCGATGGTGGCGTACCCCAGCGTGCCAGCAGTCAAATCGGTCATGGCACGGCCGTGCACATCGTTGGTGTGCAGAATAACCACCTTGCCGGAAGGCTCGTAAAATTCCTTGCCGGCGGCGGCAGCTGATGTCAGCAGGCTGAGCGCCAACACCAGCGCGAGCAGAAGCGCGAACGACCCTCTCCTTTTCATGCGATTTTCCCCCTTCACCTTTTTTTCCGTTCCCCAAAATTTCAAGGCGCCTCCATTTTTCGCACCTTTGGGTACATGATAACAATCCATTGCTTACGCGTTAAGCCCGGGTTTGCGAATGATGCTCTCGATTTTTTCCCTGTCTTTCTTTTCCTTCGCTATCAACGCTTCAAAATCCTCCGTCGTGCCGCGCTCAAGGAGCCTATGCACACCGCGAGCATTTTTTATGGCGTGCTTTTGCTCTATTCCTTGACCCCCGCCGCTCCCAGCGCGGTCAGCAGCGATTTCTGCCCGATCAAAAACAAAACCACAAACGGTACGGCAACCAACAGCGCGCCCGCCGCGAACATCGTATAATTGTTGGCGGACTTGCCGTCGATGAGTTGGAATAGGCCCAGCGCCAGCGTAAACTGCTTATCGCTCCGCAGCACCATGCGCGGAATAATGAAATCCATCCACGGCCCCAGAAAGCTGGTAATGAGCAGGAAGGTCAGAATGGGCCTCGCAATGGGCAGGATAATGCGCCTGAAAGCGGTGAAGTTTGTCGCGCCGTCGATACGGGCCGCCTCGTCAAAACTCTTGGGGATGCTGTCCATATAACTCTTGACAAGCCAGGTGTTATAAGGAATATTGCTGGCTATGTACACCAGGGCGAGGCCCCATTTGGTATCCAGCCCGCCGATGCGCAGCAGCAGGACATAGATGGCCACCATGCCGACAAAGCTGGGGAATATTTGAAACACGAGGAAGGCGATCATCATTTGCTTGCGAAGCATGAATTTGAACCGGGAAAAAATGTACGCCGCCGTGCTGGTGATAATCAGCGTGGCGCTGCTCACCATCACCGCGATGATCAGCGTGTTGGTATACCAAAGCTTATAACTGGTGTTTTCGAACAGCTTCGTAAACTGCGCGAGCGTAGGCGCTTGGGAAAAGGGATTAATCCCTATGCCCTGAAGGTTGTTGGACGGCGAAAACGCGCTGCCAATCACATACAGCAATGGGTAGATGATCAATATGGAGAAGATGATCAGCACGACATGGATCGAAACAGTGGAAAAGATATGGCCGGCGGACCTGTGTCGCTTGTTCTCCATTAAAAATCACTCTCCTTGTACGACTTGGTGCGCGTATAGTTCCAAATGGCGAAGGGGGTCAGCACGACGAACACAAGCACCGCCAGCACCGCGGCGTATTGGAACTTTTGTGGGTTTTGCAGGGTCAGCTTGTAAATCCAGGAGACCACGATGTCAACGGCGTTGGCGTTGGTCGATACGGTGTCGGCGGCGCTGGGCCCTCTTGAGGCCCCGGCGCCCATAAACAGGAAATATGCCGCGCCAAAGTTGTTCACGTTGTAGGTAAACGACATGATGATCAGCGGCATGGTCTGCCGGAGCACCATGGGGATGGTGATGAAGCGGTTTCTTTTCCAGTTCGACGCGCCGTCTATGCTGGCCGCCTCAAAAATATCGGGGGAAATGGAGGTCAGGATGCTGGTAACCATGAGCATATGATAGGGGAAGCCGGTCCAGGTGTTGACAAAAATCATGGAAAATTTGGCCATGCTCGGATCCGTAAGCCACGGGATGTTGGTTTTGATGATGCCGATTTGCTTGAGCATGGCATTGAGCGGCCCAAAAGTGCCGTTGAGCAGGTTGCTCCATACCATCAGGCTGATGATCGAGGGAACCGCGTAGGGCAGAATAAACAGGCCGCGAAAAAACGGGGCGATCCTGATATTCCTGTTCAGCAGCGAGAAGGCCACAAACATGCCGCAAAAATAGACGCAGGCGGTGCTCAGCAAGGCCCATACCAACGTCCAGAGCAGGACGCGGCCCAGGGCGGTGGTCCACATGCTCTGGCCCCCGCCAAACAAATCGACAAAATTCTTAAAGCCCACCCAGTCTACCTTGTTGGCCGGGGGGATATGGTCGGGATACGAATAGTTGGTAAAAGCCAGAAAGAACGAGAACAGTATGGGCAGAACCACGAAAAACAGCAGCAGGATCACCAAAGGCGACAGCCCGATGGACGGGAACGCCTTCTCCGACATGGAGCGGACAAAGGCTTTATTGCCCGGCAATTCCCCGCCGGTAGCCTTGTAATGGGCGGTAATTGCGCATATGCTGCGGATGGACAATACAAAAAGGACAATCAGCAGCAGCAAAATCACAAAGCAAATCAGTCCGTCGATCATCAAAAAGATAGAATGATCCCTTTGCCTGACCGGAAGATCGGGATTGAAAACACCCAGCGTGATAAACCCCCGCACCCCTTTGACAATCAGTCCGTTGAAATTGAGCGCGAGCCCCTCGGCGGTTTGCTCGAAGGCAATAAAGAACAGCACCGCAAGCTCGGCCAGCGCGTACAGCGCGCCCTTGACTTGCTGCTTTAGATAGAGAATATGCCCGAGCCCCATCCACAAACAGCCGGATATCAACGCCTTTTTTCGCAAATTCGCATCCATGGCAAACCTCCGGATTAAGATGTGACAAGGGACGCCGGTAACGGCGTCCCTGCCTTCATTGTATTCAATTACTCCGTAAAGGAAGCCTCCATCGCGGCGGCGGCGGCATTCAGTTCAGTCACCACGTCCGCGCCATCCCAAATGTTGCCGTAGGCGGCGCCCATGGTCTGCCAGTATTGGCCCATTTCGTTGATAGCGGGCATGGGGAACGCATACGCCGCCTGCGCCAGAACTCCGGCGGACAGCTCGTCGTCCACCACGACGTCGTTGCGGGCGGGGAGCTGGCCTGTCATGTCAAAGCGCTTCATGATCATTTCCGGCGAAGTCACGAACTTGAGGAAGTCCGCCGCTTCCTCGGGATGCTCGGAGAAAGCGGAAATGCAGAAGATGCGAACGCCCGAGAAGGAGGCCGGAGGGGTGGTCTCGCCGGGGAAGGAGGGGATGGTGGCGATGCCGAAGTTGAGGCCCGCGTTCCTGCAATCGGCGATGCGCCAGGGGCCGACCAGATAACAGGCGGCTTTGCCGCCCTCGAAGGCCTGGTTGCAGAAGTCGCCGCCCAGGTCGGCGGAAGGCACATCCAAGATAGGACGCAGGCTCTGGAAGAACTCCACGCCCTTGATGGTAGCCGGGGCGTTGATGTTGTGCTCTTCCCTTATGTCGCCATTGGGCCCAAACAGCGAGGAACCGTAGCCGCTGAAGAAGATGTAGCTAAAGTACGCGTTGCTGGGTTCCCAAACGAGGGCATACTTGTTATCCGCCGGATCGTTGAACTCGCCCGCGAAAGCGATGATCTCCTCAAAGGTGGCGGGCGGCTCGGGCAGGATATCCTTGTTGTAGAACAGGGCATACGTCTCAATGGCCATCGGGAAGCCATATACCGTGCCGCCCAGGGAAGCGCCGGTAACGGCCGCGGACACAAAATTGTCCTTCACGTAATCCGGATCGGGATTGGGCAGCACGACGCCGCCACTCACATTGGCGCCCAGCATGTCGTGGGGAATCATAAAGAAGTCGGGGCCAACTCCGGCCGGGCCGTCCAGCAGGATCTGCTGCGTGGCGTCGGTATGGTTCACAGGCGCAAACTCAAACTTGATGTTTGGATGCAGCTTGGTATACTCGTCGGCCGCCCACTTGGTGAATTCGGCGCCTTCGACCGCGGATTCCCAGAATTTAAGGGTGATTTCCTCCTCGGCGCAGGCGGCCACGATGCCCCCCAGCATCAGCAGCGCGAGTACGACAGCGATGGTTTTCTTCATGAATGAAACCTTCTTTCCGGGGCAATCGCCCCTTATTGCTCATGTCCTCAACATGGCGCTTGTGAATACTACCTATGACCGGCCGTCACCCCGAAAATGGACGAAAGCTTCCCCCCTTCACTGACGTAGTCGGCATCGCCGCGTGCACGCGCTCCAACAACAAAAAAGTTTCTTTATTAATTACACTATAGCACGCTTCTCCACATCTGTCTACCCCATTTTGTGCAGTTCTAACGGCAACGGGCCGCGGTGCGGAAACATTTAGGCGCGGCTTCCAAATCACGCGTCCCGCCGCCGGACCTTCCTCCCCGCAAGCACTCGCCAAGCTGATTGCAACAGGCGCGCACGGCAAACACAATCCAATATAAGGTTATAAAAAAGCAGAGCAAACCCCTTGCGCTTTTTTTATTTTATGTTATACTACAAATATCAAAGAAAGTCAAAATGGAGGCTCCGCCATGAGACCATTGACCGATAGCATTGAGGCGTTCATCAAATCGCTGCTGGAGGATGGGCAGGCGCAGGTGGATGTCCAGCGGAATGAGCTGGCGCAATACTTCCGCTGCGCGCCCTCCCAGATCACATACGTGCTTTCCACGCGCTTCACGCCCGATCACGGCTATGTCATCGAAAGCAGGCGGGGGGGCGGCGGGTATATCCGCATTGTCCGCCTGCGCGAATCGCCGGGCAGCAACCTGCTGTATCTGATCAACGAGCGCATCGGAAAGACAATATCCCTCCAAGATTGCGATGCCATCATCTCCCAGCTGAACGATAACGGCGTGATCGCGGAAAACGAGGCGGCCCTGATGCACGCGGCCGTCTCCAGCGACGCGATCAACCTGCCTGTCGCCCGCAAGGACGAGTTGCGCGCCAGCGTTCTGCGTTCCATGCTGCTGACCATCGCGGGCCGCCACCGCGACATGTGAAATGCCTGAACCGCGGCCCATGCGCTTCACATGCCAAAATAAAACAAGGAACGTTATCCCCCCTGAAAATTACAATCGAGGGGTACGGGTTCCTTGATAATCTCCGGGGCTTTTGCAAGGAGGAATATCAATGCTTTGTGACGAGTGCAACAAAAACCAGGCGACCGTAAAGCTGATCGCGATTATAGAGGGAAACAGGACGGAGCGCAACCTGTGCACCGCCTGCATGGCAAAGCAAAAAGGCAAGATGCGCGCCATAGGCATCCAGGGCATGCTTTCCGCCATTTGGAACGCCGCCAACAAGGCCGCCATGCGGCACCCCGGCCTCGCCTGCTCCCGGTGCGGCATGGAATACGATATATTTCTGCGCACCGGCCGCCTTGGCTGCAGCCAGTGCTACCAGGACTTCCGCGCGGAACTGAGGCCGCTGCTCATCCGGCTGCACGGCCACAGCCAGCACGCGGGCCACGTGCCGGAGCGTATCGATGAGGCGAGCAAGGCAAACAGCCGCGTGGACCGGCTCCGCCGCGAAATGGAAATCGCCGTCGCGTGCGAGGATTTTGAGCAGGCCGCCCTTCTGCGCGACGAGCTTCGCGCCTTGACTATGGCCAGCAAAGGGGGCGGCGCGGATGTCTGAGACGAACGTGCGCGACGTCGTACTCTACAGCCGGGTGCGGCTGGCGCGCAATTTCGCCGAAATCCCCTTTCCCGCCGCGATGCGCGGGGAGGACGGCGCAAACGCGCAGTTTCGCGCCGCGGACGCCTTGGCCCATGTGCCCCAGGGGCGGCAGTATAGCCTCCAGCGCATTCATGATCTGCCCGACACACGGCGCCGCGTGCTGGAGGAAAAGCACCTCATCAGCCGGGAACTGCTCTCCTCCGGCGAATATGCGGCTGTGCTGTTGCGCAGCGACGAGGACGTATGCATCATGCTCAACGAGGAAGATCACCTGCGCATCCACGCGCTGCTGCCCGGCCAGGCTATTGAGGAAGCGGCGGCGCTGGCCTTTGAGGTGGACGACGCGATTGGCAGCGTGGTTTCCTATGCCTTTGACAGCGAGCTCGGCTTTCTCACGAGCTGCCTGACCAATACGGGTACCGGCATGCGCGTGACGGCGCTTTTGCATTTGCCCGCCTTAACCCGTGCGGGCGCTTTGGGCGCCATGGCGGAAGAGGTTGGCAAACTCAGCCATTCCCTCCGCCCGCTCTATAGCGAGGACGGCGCGGCTATCGGCGAATTGTATCTGCTGGGCAACCAGCGTTCCCTGGGCCGTTCGGAGCGGGAACTGCTCGATTCCATCGAGGCGATCGTCGGCCAGGTGGTTGACAGGGAACGCTCCGCCCGTGAAATTTTGCTCATGGAGGATCCTCTGTCGATGGAGGATCAGCTGATGCGTTCCCTGGGCGCTTTGCGCTATGCCCGGCGCCTCAGCGAGGCGGAATGGATGCGGCGTTGGTCCGACGTCCGGCTTGCCATCCAGGCAGGCATGCTGTCCATGCCGCTTCACGCGCTGGACGCTCTCCTCAACCTGGCAAAGCCCGCGCATCTGGAGCAGGGCGCCGGCAGGGAGCTCTCTCCCCTGGAGCGGGATGAGGCACGCGCCGCACTCGTACGCGGCGCGCTCGGCGCATAGAGATAGAAGCAGAAAAACAGGGAAAGCTCAGATCGTCATCGCATTGGAGGAAATCATATGGCGTTTGCCGGCAGGTTTACAGAGCGCGCGCAGCGGGCGCTGATCGCGGCGCAGGAGTCCGCCAAGCGGATGGGGCACGACTATGTCGGGACAGAGCACCTGTTGCTGGGCCTCCTCAAGGAGTCGGACAACCAGATGCAGGCGCTCCTGGGCGGCATCAGCTACGAAAACGCGCTCGCGCAGGCGGAAAAGCTGGTCGGCCGTGGCGACGGATCCTCCGAGCGGCTCGCGTATACGCCCCGCACGAAAAAAATCCTCGAATCCAGCCTCTTGGAGGCGCGCCAGCTCGGCCACAAATATATCGGCGCCGAACACCTTTGGCTTTCGCTCATGCGCGAGGGCGAGGGCGTCGCCGCGCGCGTCCTGCAGGATCTTGGGCTCGACCTTCTCAAAGCCCGCGAGCACCTTTTGAGCCAGATGCGCGAGGGCTCCACGCCCGATACAAAGGGATCCACCGAGACGCCCACGCTGGATCAGTATGGCCGCGACATGACCCTGGCGGCGGAGCAGGGCGAACTGGACCCCGTAATCGGCCGCCAGGCGGAAATTGAGCGCATCACGCAAATCCTCATCCGCCGCAGGAAAAACAATCCCGTGCTCATCGGCGAGCCGGGCGTGGGCAAATCCGCCATCGCCGAGGGGCTCTCGCAGCGCATCGCCGAGGGCACGATCCCCCACATGCTGCGCGGCAAGCGCGTCTATTCGCTGGACATCGCGTCCATGCTGGCGGGCAGCAAGTACCGCGGCGAGTTTGAAGAGCGCTTTAAGAACGCCCTCGCCGAACTGAAAAAGAACGGCAACATCATCCTCTTCATCGACGAGATGCACACCATCATCGGCGCTGGCGGCGCGGAAGGGGCCATAGACGCCGCCAACATGATCAAGCCCGCGCTGGCGCGGGGCGAGATCCAGTGCATCGCCGCGACGACGCTGGATGAGTATCGAAAACATGTGGAAAAGGATCCCGCGCTGGAGCGCAGGTTCCAGCCCGTCATGGTGGGGGAACCCACCAAGGAAGAGGCGCTGGCCATCATCACGGGCCTGCGCGACAAGTACGAGGCGCACCACAAGGTGCGCATTACCGACGAGGCGCTCAGCGCGTCCGTGGAGCTGTCCGACCGCTACATCAGCGACCGCTACCTGCCGGACAAAGCCATTGACCTCATGGACGAGGCCGCCTCCCGCGTGCGCATCCGCTCCTTTACGCCCCCGCCGGACGTCAAGGAACTTGAGCAGCGGCTGGAGAAGCTCTCCAAGGAGAAAGATGAAGCCGTGCACCACCAGAATTTTGAAAAGGCCGCCAGGCTCCGCGACGCCGAGCGCGGCCTTCGCGCGGAGATGGAGGATCTGCAAAAGGCCTGGGAATCCGACATGGATAAGCCGGGCGAGACCGTGGGCGAGGAGGAGATCGCGCAGATTGTCGCCAGTTGGACGGGCGTGCCCGTGCAGCGCCTCACCGAGGACGAAAGCCGCCGGCTGCTCAAGCTGGAGGACATCCTGCATCAGCGGCTGATCGGCCAGGAGGAGGCGGTGGAGGCCATCTCCCGCGCCATACGCCGGGCGTACGCGGGCCTGAAAGACCCCAAACGCCCGATCGGCTCCTTTCTGTTCCTGGGCCCCACGGGCGTCGGCAAGACCGAGCTGTGCCGCGCCCTGGGCGAGGCGCTGTTCGGCGACGAAAACGCGCTGATCCGCATTGATATGAGCGAGTACATGGAGAAGCATTCCGTCTCGCGCATGATCGGGTCGCCGCCCGGCTATATCGGCCATGAGGAAGGCGGCCAGCTCACCGAAAAGGTACGCCGCAAGCCCTATGCCGTCATCCTGCTGGATGAAATCGAAAAGGCGCACCCCGACGTGTTCAACCTGCTCCTGCAGATGCTGGAGGACGGCCATCTCACCGACTCCAAAGGCCGCGTGGTCAACTTTAAGAACACGATTGTCGTCATGACCAGCAACATCGGCGCCTCCGTCATCAGCAATCAAAAAACCGTCGGTTTCGGCGCCAGCGACGAGGCGCGGCTGCAAAATTATGAGGACATGAAATCCCGCGTGCTGCTGGAGGTAAAAAACTTCCTCAGGCCTGAATTCCTCAACCGGCTGGACGAGACGATCGTCTTCCACGCGCTGTCGCAGAAGCAGGTGGATCAGATCGCGGCGCTGATGCTGGGCGCGGTAAGCCGGCGCCTTGAGGAACGCGGCATGAAGCTTTCCGTCACCAAGGATGCGGTGGAGCATCTTGCCAAAGAGGGTTTTGACATAAACTTCGGCGCCAGACCGCTGCGCCGCATGATCCAGCGCAAGGTGGAGGACGCGCTCTCGGAAGAAATTCTCGCGGGCAAACTCCACTTGGGCGACGCGGTGGAGGCATATATGGAGGGCGGCGAGCTCAGGTTTCGGCGGGTGCTGTAACACCATCTCATATAATAAAGGCCCTCCCCCGCGCTCACCGCGGGGGAGGGCCTTTTCCGCCCAAGGCATCTAGAATACGTAGAGCGGCTCCTCTTCAGGCGTCTCCGCCGCAGGCGTTTCTATTATGGGCGTCTCCGCCGGTGCGCCTTGCGCGTCATCGGGCCGCGGCGCGTTGCGCGCGTCCTCAGGCACATCCCCAAAAAATTCCGGTCTGGTAGGGGTAACGGGATTCGCCGGATCGTACTCCGGGTACCCGAAGATCTGCGCGCCGGTGGAGCGGTCGAAGATGTATACGCCGGTGGGCAGCATGTTGTTTACATTGGATGCCGTTTCACCGTTGTAGCCAAACACGGCCACCGCGTTATGGGCGGCAGGCACAATGTGCGTCCACATCAGGCCGCCGGAGGCGGTGTCAAAATCGAACAAACGGGTCTGAGAAGACAGGTTCGGCGCGATCGCGTAAATGGCCCCGTTGTTATAGAGCAGCAACTCATCCTTAGAGCCGCCAAGGATAAAACGGTTGAGAACGCCGCCTTCCAAGGCAAGCGTCTTTTCGGCGGAAGCGTCCAGCGGGACGCGCACCAAGGCATGGTTCTCTCCATCGTACGCGTACACCGCGTCGCCAAAGCGCGGGCTGGTCATCCCTACTTTGTACTTGCCGCCAATCTGCGTGCCGCTCTTATTGCCGAGCTTGACGGAGTACAGGCGGGAACCTACGGTGTCATTGTAGTACAGGCGGTAGCCTTCATAGAGCACGCCCGTGATGAGCTGCGGCGAGGGCTTGTCGAGGTTATTGGCAAGGCCTGTGCCGTCATTATAGCGGTAGCCGTCCTCCGTTCCGTTTTTATCTTTCGTGCTGAAGTATAGATTCCCTTTATACACATGCGCGTCGTAGATTGTTTTCTCGGCCTTTTGCATGCTCTTAATATTCGTCTGCTTGCGCGTGCTCAGCTTGTAGCGGCAGAGCGTGTAAGGGTCGCTCTGGGTGACATACAAAAACGAATCGCTTTCCTCCACGAAAGCGGCGGCGATATCCGAGAGAAGCTCTTCCACGGCGCCTGTGGAGATGTTTACGGCATAGAGGGCGTGCAGCGTGCGCTCGGCGTTGGCATAGCCCAAAAAGTAGACGTAGGTGTCGTCCGCCTGGACCAGGCGCGCCGGAATGCCGTCCGCCACCTCCAGAATGGGCCTGTCGGACGCGGAGCTAAGCGCGTACAACCCCCAATGCCTCGTCACGCCCGGCTCCATGGGGCAAAAGAAAAACGAGTCCGCCGCGTTGGAAACGAGCACACCACCTTGCAGCTGCATGTCACGGTTGGTAACTTCCGCGATGGCGACCGTTGAAAGCAGCATGGCCACGACCAAAACCATCATAAACGTTCTTTTAAGCATATTCATGGTTCCTCCTCAAAATATGAACATAAACGGCCTCCGCCGCGGGCGGACGCGGCCGTCAGTCATCTTCTTCCTCTTCCTCCGGAAGATCGCCGTTATGATAAACGTTCTGAACGTCTTCCATATCATCCAACGCGTCCAGAAGCTTGCCGATTTTCTCCAGCGTCTCCGGATCGTCAATGGCGGTAAGGTTTTGCGGCACGCGCGTAAGCTCGGCGGAAAGGAATGTACATCCCCGCCCCTCCAGCGCTTCCCGCACGGCGGAAAAGTCCTGAACCTCCGTGTACACCTCAAACGCGTCTTCCAGCGCCTGCATATCGCTCGCGCCCGCCTCCAGCGCCATCATCATCATCGCATCCTCGTCCATGCCGGGCTTTCGGTCCACGACGGCGAGGCCCTTACGTTCAAACATCCAGCCTACGGAACCCGTGGCGCCCAAGTTGCCGCCGAACTTATCAAAATAATGGCGTATGTCGGATGCCGTACGGTTGCGATTGTCCGTCACGCATTCGACAATAACCGCCAAGCCACCGGCCGCGTATCCCTCGTACAGGATTTCCTCATAGGTGATGTTGCCCATTTCCCCCGCCGCCTTCTTGATGGACCGGCTGATGTTGTCATTGGGCATGTTGTTTGTCTTGGCTTTCGCGATGACATCGCGCAGCTTGCCGTTGGACGAAGGGTCCGCCCCGCCCTCGCGCACCGCGATCGCAATCTCACGGCCAATCTTGGTAAACACCTTGCCGCGCGCGGCGTCCGCCTTGCCCTTTTTGTGCTTGATATTTGCCCATTTGGAATGCCCAGACATGCAGTACCTCCGCTCGTAAGCCCTATCCAAATTTCGTCTGTATATCGTATCACAAAAATCCCACGCGGTCAAATCGCGTGTGATTGTGTATCGGTGCCGCGTTTACAGTTCGGTTGTTTCAATAAGCAAAGCCGGTATCTACTCGGTCAAGCCCATGCGCTTTTTCTGCACCAGCACGCTTTCCTCTATTTCCCGTATTATTTTTACCCTCGCTTCGGCCTGCTCCCGCTGCCGCGCAAGAGCATCTTCCATGTTCTCCGACAAATCGGCATATCCATTGGTATACGCGTCTAAAATGCCGCCTGCCAACAGCATAACCACAACGGACCGCGTCGCCTCATCGTACGTCAATAACGCGCGGAGAAAAGCCTCGCCATCAAAAACAAAACTTTCCCCCAGTTTTGTTGCCAGCATTGTCGAATACGCTCCATCGGTCTGAGGGGCCATATCGAACATGGGCGCATAGTCTTGTGGTCCTAACGCCTCAAGTTTCCTCATCAAATCATCGTTCCACGCCTGTGCCGCCCCAACCAATAAAAGAATGGCCGCGACAAAACCAGCAAAAAATTTCCAACGCAACTGTCTCATATCGTATCTCCTTCCGCCAGCCGCGCCTTGTACTTCTCATGCGCCAGCCGCACCAACGACTTATCCTGCGTATAGGTAATCCTTTCGAGCGCTTCCGGCAAGGGAACCCAGCCCCCGTCAATAAAGCCTTGCTCAAAGGCGATGCGAACCGTATCCGATTTCGCCCGCATAGTGTACCACATGACGCGGTTGCACACCGGCGCCCGGCGGGTTACCGAATAAAATTCATAGTTCGTCTCCCCCACAGCCTCCAGGATTTCAGCGTCGACCCCTGTTTCGGACTTCACGCGCGCGACCGCGACTTCCTGCTGCGGCGCCATGCCGCGTATGACGCCCTTGGGCAGCACCCACTCCCCCTTTTCATTTTGGAGCAGGAATACCTTTTCTCCGTAAAAAACGACTCCTCCCGCGCATTTGCGAAACAGCATGCGGCTTCCCCCCTTTGGTTATTGCGTTTTACAGTTTCATTTTATAGGAAAACAGCGCGCAACGCAAGCGGAATCGTTTTGCGGACTCGCGCGGACAGGACGGACGCATGAAAACCCGAGGGGGGGGCTCCTCCCCCGCCTGTTCCTTCTCGTTCCCTAAAGGCCGGCTGGCGCCCG
>WRGP01000211.1 GCA_009787135.1 Bacillota bacterium
GCCACCGGCGCGACCGGGGCTACTGGTCAGACAGGAGCCACAGGTGCGGCGGGTAAAGGAATATCATCAACTGCCATAACTTATCAATCCAGTTCTTCCGGGACGACTACTCCCACGGGGACATGGCTTACAACAATTCCGAGCGTTTCCGCAAGCCAGTATCTGTGGACACGAACGATTATCACCTATACCGACAGCACAACCAGCACATCCTACAGCGTTGGGATGATGGGAGCAACCGGAGCGGCCGGAAGAGGTATAAGTTCGACCGCGATCACCTATCAGGCAGGCACAAGCGGGACGACCGTGCCGACCGGGACGTGGGCGTCAACGATCCCGTCCGTGGCCGCGAGTCAATTTTTGTGGACGCGCACCGTTATCACCTACACGGACAATACGACCTCCACCTCTTACAGCGTCGGCATGATGGGCGCGAAGGGCGATACTGGAGCGACCGGCCCCGCCGGAGCCGCCGCGCCCACCATCACAATGGTGCGGGAGCAGTATTATCTCTCCACCTCCAATACCACGCAAACGGGCGGAAGCTGGCTTGATACCGTTCCCGTATGGTCGACCGGGAAATATTACTGGACGCGGGTGGCGGCGACCTACAGTAACGGAACCACGACCTATTCAACCCCTGTTCTTGATGAGGGGCTTAATAATTCGCTGGTGACGGCGCTCGAAGCGAAAACGCTGTCCCAGACACTACAAACCACGGTGAGCCAACACGCCACGGCCATTTCCCTGAACGCCAGCAATATTACCAGCCTCACCACCCGGATGTCTACCGCCGAATCGACGCTGACGGTGCAAGCCGGGCAAATCGCCGCGAAAGCCAGTCAAACGGACTTGAATACGCTGACGGGGCGCGTCACCACCGCCGAAGGAACACTGACCGTTCAAGCTGGACAGATTGCCAGCAAAGCGAACCAAACCACGGTTGATACTTTGACCGGGCGGGTGACGGCGGCGGAATCGGCGATCATTCAAAACGCGGATTCCTTCACGCTGTCGCTGTCGAAGCAGACGAAAGCCATCAACGCGCTTGCGGGCGCGAATATTGTGCAGACGGCGTGGCAGCAGGGTACGCTTTCAACATCCACCGGCGCGGAATCCAACAGCACATCTTACGTCCGCAGCGGCTTCATAGATGTGGTGGAAGCTAAAAAATATCTGCTTCAAACCTATGAGGGCGCGTCCTCCTACAGCGTCTACGGCACGGCGTATCTGTTCTATTATAAGGAAGATAAAACGTTTCTGTCGTACACGACTAACGGCAGCAGCACGGCGCCCTTCACGGTTCCGGCAAATGCCCGGTATCTGCGGGTACGGCTCACCACCACGGTTTCCCCAGCGACGATCAACTGTTACCTGCTTCAGACCGAAACATCAAACGGATTCGTCGATTTGAATACGCTCACCAGCATGGTGAAGATACAGGCGACCACCGACACCCTGCTCATTACCGTGTCCGAAACCAAAGGGCTGGTGGGAACGCGATATAAGGTCAACGCATGGGAGCGCGGGACACTCAATACTGCCAATGGACTGGACGCGGCCTCAACCTCTTACCTGCGGAGCGGATATATCGACGTGCAGCCCGCCGAGCGGTATATCTCGCAGACCCTCGCGGGCGGCTCCGTCACCATGTATTACCACTATTACGGGCAGACGGAGGCATATTCCGGCCTTGTTCCCTCCGGAATTACGCAGTACAGCGAAACGCTCACCCCCGGCGATTATACCAGCGCTACCATTGCCGCTTACCTTAATGGCAAAGCCGTGGAGAGTATGAGCATTACTGGGGCGGTAATGGGTAATCCCTACACCAGCAGCGGCGATTATCTTGCCATTTACCACATACCGCTGTCCGGGAACCAGCCGCCCAGCGCCATTCAATGGAACGGGATGAAGGACACATCGGACAATATCGTCCTGCTGTATACAAACGGCGCATGGGTACAGATCGGGACGGTAACGGCGGAAAACTACACCCTGCACACATGGAACCTCACCGACGCGCAGCGCATGGGGATCACCGGCAGCGCCAATCTTCACCTCGCGTTCTTCTCTATTAAAAACGGAACGTGGGCAGGGATTTACAACCAAACCACGACACCCTTCGCGTTCAATCTTTCGGCGGGCCTGCTGTATTTCATTTCCCAAACCGGCACGTCCTCGGCGATTACCGTCCCGGCCAATACCGTGAAAATGCGGGTGCGGGTATCGTCTACCGTCGACCCCGTCGCCTATACCGGCAACGTCTATCCGGGAACAACCCGGTATGATTACTCAAATGGTGAAACGCTCTACTCGGCGCTGCTCATGCAGCGGGATTTGATAAACCTGCGCGTGGCAAAGAACGACGTGATCAATCAAATCAACATTTCCACCGAGGGAATTTTGATCGCGGGCAATAAAATCCGAATTACCGGCACGACTACGATTGATAACGCCGTCATTCAAACCGCCATGATCGCCAACCTTGCCGTCAGTACGGCGAAAATCGCCGATCTTGCGGTGTCAACGGCGAAAATCGCCGACCTCGCGGTATCCAACGCGAAAATTGCCAACGCCGCCATTACCAATGCTAAAATCGGCAACCTTGCCGTGGAAACGGCGCATATCGCCAATCTCGCGGTGGCTTCGGGAAAGATCGCCGATCTCGCCGTGGGTACGGCAAAAATCGCCGACGCCGCTATTACCAACGCGAAGATTGGCAGCTTGGCGGTGAATACGGCGCAAATCGCGGACGCGGCCATTACCAACGCCAAAATCGCCAATCTCGATGCGGCGAAAATCACTACCGGGACGCTTTCGGCGGACAGGATCGCGGCGGGTTCGATTACCTCGGCAAAATTGACGATTGCCAACGGCTACATCACCAACGCCATGATCGCCGACGCGACCATTCAAAGCGCGAAAATTGGGGCGATTGACGCGGCGAAGATTACCACCGGTACACTGGCGGCGACCCGGATCGGCGCGAACAGCATCACCGCCGACAAGGTATCCACGAATTTTCTCCAAGCCTTAACGGGCAATTCGTCCATCCGAATCACGGGCTACGACATCAGCTATTACAACGGGAGTTCCCTGACCTCGCAGATTAACTCAAACGGTTTTGAGTTTACCCGCGACAGTATCAAGATCGGGCGCATCGGGACTAACAGCTTTACAGCCAACTCATCCTGGCGGGGACTGGTTTTCGACCTTGAATACGCGGGCAACTATATGTCCTGGACGTGGCGGGAAACATCGTCGGCTTCTTCATACACAACCAAACTCACCTATTACCGGAGCAAGCTCGACAACGGCATGGAGAAAGGCTTCCATTTCGACGATGTGGTTTATTTCAAGGGCGGCCTTTCGGTGGCGTCCGGCTCAAGCACTGTGACAAACAACATCGGCTATTGGACGTTCAGTTCAACGGCGTATTTAACGCGCGTAACCACGAACGGCAAAGCGGGCGTCGGACTGGGCAGCAGTAATCTGCTTCTCGGCAGTCAGGGAACATGGACGAATTTTGACACCATACGGGCAATCTGCGAACAGCTTGCCGGTAAAACCGTGTATCTTCCGGCGAATTCGTCAGGGCTGGGAAGCTGGTGGACGGTTAATTTCCCATCAATGACCACATGGTCAACTTAAGGAGAACAGGATTATGGCTGACGAAAGAATATCGCTTGAAGCGGAACGCGAGGAGCCTGTGTATATCATGGCGCCTCATCCCGCGGCGCGCGTTGTTTCGGGCGAAAAAACCGTAGCCCCCGGCGAGCCGGAGGTAGCGGAGGAAACCCTCGCGGATTTGGTCGCTTCAGAAATTCAGGAGCAAATGGGCGGGCTGCGCTCCGCGTTAATTACCGAGATACAAATTGAACTACAAGGAGGTTCTAAATTAAATGCTAAAAATTAAGAATTATCAACTGGTGGCCGTACTTGAATTCTTGGAAAAGGCGGAGCTAAAGCCCCGCGCCAGCCGGGTGCGAACCAAACTGAACCGGCTGCTTTACGCCAAAATCGAGGATTTACAAGGCGACGAGCTGGCTTTGCTCGACCGATTCGGCAAGAAGGACAAGGACGGCAAGCTCATTGAGAACAACGGCACATATACGCTGGTTGAAGCGACCGCCGCCGAATACCATCAGGAAAAGCGGGCACTTTTGGAGGAAATCGCCTCCGTCAACGTCGATGAGTTGAAAGACAAACTCGGCGCGCTGATTGAGGAACTGGAAAGCAGCGAGGTCACATTCTCCGGCAAGGATGCCGAGGCGCTGGATTTGCTGCTGGACGCGCTGGAAGCGGAGGTGAGGGCAATGACGTAGCGAATAAAAAACGCCCTGCCGGTCGGGCGGATATGACCGGCAATAACAGGCGCTTACCTTCGGGTGGGCGCTATTTTCATACAAAAAATTTGAAAGCGAGGTCAAACAACATGAAAGAAATCTGGTCTTGGATTCAACTGGCGGCCACCGTTACCGGCGGTGCGCTCGGATGGTTCATCGGAGGATTCGACGGACTCATCTACACGCTCGTGGCCTTTGTGGTCTGCGATTACGTCACAGGCGTTCTCCGCGCCGTGGCTGAGAAAAAGCTCTCCAGCCGTATCGGAGCGCAGGGCATCGTCAAGAAAATCACCATCTTTATCATGGTCGGCATCGCCAACATGGTGGACGTGCATCTGCTCGGCGGCGGCTCTGCTCTGCGAACGGCGGTGCTGTTTTTCTACATCTCTAACGAGGGCATTTCCATGCTGGAGAACGCCGGAACGCTCATCGACATCCCGGAGGTGCTGAGAAACGCGCTGGCTCAATTACACACCAAATCCGGCAGCAAAACAACCGTCCCTTCCGGCTCGGACGAACACGAATATATCGTACCGCCGCACCCGACACCGGGCGCGGGAACTGAAAACGAAAGCGAAACGGAGGAACCTGACAATGAATCTTAAAAAACTCATCTTCACCAACAACGCTTGCTACAAAGCGGGCAGGACAATCGCCGTCAAGGGCATCATGGTGCATAGCACCGGTGCTAACAACCCCAATCTCTGCCGCTACGTCGGCCCCGACGACGGGCTGCTCGGCAAAAACGCCTACAACAACCACTGGAATCAGGACTTGCCGGACGGTCGGCAGGTCTGCGTCCACGGTTTCATCGGCAAGCTGAAGGACGGCTCCGTCGCCACCTATCAGACTTTACCGTGGAATCACCGGGGCTGGCACGGCGGTTCCGGCTCGAAAGGCTCGGTCAACGACACCCATATCGGATTTGAGTGCTGCGAGGATGGTCTGACTGACCGCGCCTATTTCGAGGCGGTCTACAAAGAGGCAACGGAACTTTGCGCCTATCTCTGCCGCGAATTCAACCTCGACCCCATGAAAGACGGCGTCATCATCGGGCATTATGAGGGATACCAGCGCGGTATCGCCTCCAATCACGGTGACCCGGCCAACTGGTTTCCCCGTTTCGGAAAAACCATGGACGACTTCCGAAAAGAGGTCAAGCGGCTGCTGGACGCGGGCGGTTCCGCGCCTGTCACGCCCGCAACTCCGACGTCCAATGATGAAGTTATCTGGAATTTCCTCATGGGCAAAGGACTGAACGCATATGCGGCGGCGGGCATCATGGGCAACCTCTACGCCGAGAGTGGGCTGAAACCCACCAATCTGCAAAACAGCTACGAGAAGTCTCTGGGTTTCACCGACGAAAGCTACACGGCGGCGGTTGACAGCGGTTCCTATACCAACTTCGTGAGGGACAGCGCAGGTTACGGCTTGGCGCAATGGACGTATTACACCCGCAAGCAGGCGTTGCTGGATTTTGCAAAATCGGCGGGCGCGTCCATTGGCGATTTGAAGATGCAACTTGATTTCCTGTGGAAGGAACTGCAGGGGTACATCGCGCTGATGAATATCCTCAAAACCGCGACGTCGGTGAAACAGGCGTCGGACGCCGTGCTGACCGACTTCGAAAGACCCGCCGACCAGAGCGACACGGCAAAGACAAAGAGGGCTGGCTACGGTCAGGGGTATTACGACAAGTTTGCAAAGGTCTCCGCACCGCCGACCATGCCGACCGCTGTCAAAAAGGGCGACACGGTAAAGCTGGCGGACAACGCTACCTACTACGACGGCAAAGCGATCCCAGCGTGGGTGAAAGCCGACAAATGGATCGTCAGTTCCGTCAGCGGCGACCGCGCGGTAATTGACAAGAACTTGAGCGGTACAAATTCCATCAACAGCCCGGTCAACGTCAAGTTCCTTTCCGTGGTCGGCGCTTCCGCTCCGGCGCCCATAACCCCGGCGTTCACCGCCTACACGGTTAAGGTGACCGCCGATGTGCTGAACATCCGTAAAGGCCCCGGCACCAACTACGCCGTTGTCGGCACCATCAAGGATAAGGGCGTCTACACCATTGTGGAGGAGACCGTCGGCACCGGTGCGGTCAAGTGGGGAAAATTGAAATCAGGCGCCGGTTGGGTGAGTCTCGATTTTTGCCGGAAGGCGTGACCTTACGCTTACAAAGAACATAAAAACAAAGAACGACGCTTCAAAGCAAATTCAAAATTCGCGGCGGCGGGGCAGGTATTTTCCTCCCTGCCGCTTTGCTTTTGGAGGAAGCGTTATGGCTACTACAACAATTCAAAACCCCGCCCGTGAGACACGAAAAAACGTCGGCGGCGTGGAATATATTATACGTTCATTTTTCAAAGAAGATGCCTGTGAAACCGCCGAGCAGAAACTCCTGCGGCTGGTTAGGGAACGGGTTGCCGTCGAGGTGAAAAGCCCGGAAAATCAAGGTTTTTCGTCAACATAGACTTGCTATGTACAGGACTGTATGGCTATATGGTGATGGCCGTATAGTACGCGCCGAAAACAAAAAAGGAGGGCTTTTCATGGCTGAACAAACAGAAAAAATCACCGCTTTGTATGAGCGGTTGAGCAGGGACGATCTGCTCACGGGCGAGTCAATGTCAATCGCCAATCAAAAACATATGCTCGAAAAATACGCCAAACAACACGGCTTTACAAACATCGAGCATTTTCCTGATGACGGGGTGTCCGGCACGGTGTTTTCACGACCTGAGCTTAACCGGCTGCTTGACCTCGTCCGTCAGGACATGGTAGCCACGGTGCTAATCAAAGACCAGAGCCGCATGGGACGTGACGTGCTGGAGGTCGGACTGCTTAAGCGGATGTTCGAGGAACACAGCGTAAGGCTTATCGCCACCAACGACAACCTTGATACGGCGAACGGTTTTGATATGATGTCCATTATTCGGGACGTTTTCAATGAGTTTTATGTGTCCGACACCAGCAAAAAAATACGGGCGGTTAAAAGAGCGAAGTCCGAGGCGGGCGATATGAAAATCGGCAGACCGCCGTTTGGCTATCTGCGCGACCCGGAGGACGACCAGAAATTTGTAGTCGATGAGGACGCCGCCGCGATTGTCCGCGAGATTTTCACCCGCATCATAGCAGGCGACGGGATATCCAAAATCGCGGCTGACCTCAACCGCCGCAAAATTGACACGTCCATCACGCGGTGGAACAGGCGGCAAGGCTGCGACATCGGTGAAGACCCGCACCGCTGGTCAGGCCAGCAAGTCCAGCAAATCGCGCAAAACCGTACTTACCTCGGGGAGCGGATACTGCAAAAATACACCACGGTTTCTTATAAGAACCACGACCGCGTTATACGGCCGCCGGAAGAATGGTGTGTTTTTCCCGGCCACCACGAACCACTTGTGTCTGTTGAGGTTTTTGAAACGGTACAGCGGCTTAGGAGCGTTCGGCGCAAATTTACAAAAACGGGCGATTTGGGCGTGCTGAACGGCTTGATGGTTTGCGATACTTGCTGGGATAACCTTCGCATCGTGAACAATGTAAAAGCAAACCACGCCATGTATCTATGCCGGAATTACGCCAATTCGGTCTGCGCCGGGACAGGGCATGAATGCACCAGGCATTCGATTAACCGCCAAACCATAGAACAGCTTGTGCTTGAGGAGTTGCGGCGCGTGACCGAATTTGCCCGCAGGGACAAAGCGAAGTTCGTGGCGGCGATTCGCTCGGAAAAAGATAAAGCGCACGAAAAAGCCTTGAAAGCTAAGACCACGCAGCTTGCAAAAGACGAAAAGCGAATCGCGGAACTCGACGCCATCATCAACAGGATTTACGAAGATCATGTGGCGGGAAAATTAAGCGACGAACGGTTTGACAAAATGCTGGCGGCCTACGAGAGCGAACAATCCGCGCTGACTGTGGAGGCCGAGGCGCTTCGGTCTGAAATCACGGCCGAAAAGGAACGGGCGGATGGCATTGAAAAGTTCCTCAAGCTCTGCGAAACCTATACCGACTTCACGGAGCTAACGGCTGACATAGCAAGAACGTTCATAGAAAAGATTGTGGTTCACGAAGCAGTAAAAGCGCCGGGGCATAGATACAAACGGGAGTCCCAGCAAATAGACATCCACTTCACCTTCATCGGAGAAGTCCCCAAAGAGTAGGCGGTTACGGCATTTCAAGCCCGTAGCCGCCGAATTTTTTTGGCTCTATAAAGTGTCCTTAAATCATAACGGATAACGCAACCATGCCGTTCGTTTTCAGCGTCGATCTGGCTGATTTGTTCATTCGAACCGCGGTAGATGTCGTCGCTATGACGGCCGGGTTGCTGATCACAAATTTTTTCGGGCCTGTTTCGTAGCTGAAGCCG
Organism: Bacillota bacterium; assembly: GCA_009787135.1. Classification (GTDB taxonomy): domain Bacteria; phylum Bacillota; class Clostridia; order Christensenellales; family Aristaeellaceae; genus Avichristensenella. The sequence continues at coordinate 8,722 of WRGP01000211.1, forward strand.
CCACATCCATTGATTGCCACATCTTTTTTCTCCCCTGTCCCCTGTCAAGCGTTTACGAAAAATAAAAAGCATCTTGACAAAGCAAAAAATGAATTGTATAATTATTCAAACTAATTGCAAAAATATTCGCAAGAGGATGCCGCCATGTCCATCGACTACAACGCGCTCGCAGAATCATACGACCTCACGCGCACGGCAAACATCAGCATCATCCATTTGTTTGCGGCGGAACTGCCGCTTGACGGCAAGACCATTCTGGACTTCGGCTGCGGCACAGGCAATTTTGCCCTTGCGCTCAAAGCGCTTACCTCCGCCGAGGTTTATGGCGTGGAACCGTCTGAGGGGATGCGCGAAAAGGCGCTGGCCAAGGGGCTGGACGCGCGGCCCGGCGATCATTCGTCCATTCCGTTCGCGGATGCCTTTTTTGATTTCGTATACATGACCGACGTGATCCATCACGTACCTGATTTGAGCATGATGTTTGCCGCGTTTGGCCGTGTGCTCAAACCGGGCGGGCTTGTTTGCATCCTCACCGAATCCCACCGCCAGCTCGAAACGCGCTTTTGGATAAAGCACTTTCCAACGGCTGTCGCGGCGGAAAAGAAGCGCTACCCCGATATACCCGATATTATCCAAGCCGCGCAAACCGCCGGCCTCAAAGAGCATAAGGTCATCACCACCGACGCGGACAGCGAGTTTACCATTTCCCAAGCGTTTGTGACGCTGGCGGAAAACAGTTGCCGGATATTGCGGAGGAAAACGTATGAACATCACCTATACCAATACGCTCACGCCAGCGGAATGGAACGCTCTGCGCGCCGCCGTCGGCTGGGGGACCATCGAAAACAGTCTGGCCGCCAAGGGTCTTGCAAATACCGCTTTTATTGTTTGCGCCAGGGACGGTGAAAAGGCGGTCGGCATGGCGAGGATTCTCACCGATTACGCGTATGCCGTCTATATCGCCGATGTGATCGTGACGCCGGAATACCAGGGCAAGGGGATCGGCGGGGGCGTCATGTCGCGGATTATGGCCTACATTGATGAAAACATCGCGCGGGGGCAAAGCAAAGTGATCGCGCTTCTGGCGGCAAAAGGAAAAGAAGGATTTTACGAAAAATTGGGATTTACAAAACGCCCGACGGATGAGTTCGGCCCCGGCATGTCGATAAAGGTTCAAAAGAAGGAGGCCACCGAATGAACGGTGAAATGCTGCTGTATGAGGAGCTATCCCTCAACGCCCACCCCGCGCTGCAAACGCAGCTTTATGACGGCTGGGTGCTTCGGTTCGCAAACGGCTACACAAGCAGGGCGAATTCAGTCAATCTCCTCTACCCCTCCGCCCTTGACCCGCAGACGAAAATTACCGCCTGCGAAGAACAATACTTCGCGCAGGGATTGCCCGCCGCATTCAAGCTGACCGACGGCGCCGGCCCCGGCATGGACGCCCTGCTCGCGCGGCGCGGCTATACGCTTGCCACGCCCGCCTATGTGATGAAGATGGATTTGCGGGGCAGAACATTCGAATCCGACAGCTTCGTATCGACAAGCTATGCCGATAAGGCATGGCTTGTCGCGTATTTTACATTCAGCAATTATCACGGCACCGCCAAAACCACCGCCGCCAGGCAGATACTGAAAAATAATAAAAACAGCATGATCTGCGGGCGAATTGTAAAGGACGGCCTGCCCGTCGCCTGCGGTTCATCGGTGGTCGAGCGTGGATACGCGGGGCTTTTGAACATCGTTGTGGACGCGCCGCGGCGCGGCAAGGGGTATGGCAGGGGACTCTGCGAATCGCTCCTGGCCGAGTCAAAGCGCCTTGGCGCGCATACAGCGTATTTACAGGTGGCGCGGGAGAACGAAAAGGCCGTTTCGCTTTACACAAAGCTTGGCTTTACAACGATCTACTCGTATTGGTATCGGGTGAAGGAGAGGAAACCGCTATGATCATCCTCCGCCCCGCGGCCTTGGCTGACGCCGAAGCGTTGGCCGCGATGAACAAACAGCTCATCGAAGATGAACAGCACGACAATCCGATGACCATGCCGCAGCTCAAGGAACGGATGGAAGGGTTTTTATCGGGCGATTATATTGCGCTGCTCTGTGCTGACGAGAAAGACAACACGCTCGGGTATGCCTTGGTGCATAAAGCCGCACAGCCGGCATACCTGCGCCAATTTTTCATCTGCCGGGAGCAGCGGCGAAAAGGCGTTGGCAGGCAGTTCTTTTGGGGGCTGCTCGAATATCTGCGTACGGATACGATAGATGTAGAGGTCATGGCTTGGAACGAAGCGGGCAAAGCCTTTTGGGAAAGCCTGCGGTGTAGGCCCAGAAGCATTTATTTGCGATATGAGAGGGGGCAATGACAGGTTCCCCAAGGCTCTTGTCCCCGGAATTTTTTGGTTTATCCCGCTATACTGAGCAGTGGAGGCGCGCGCATTGCGCACTCGCGGCGCATGGTTGAACCTCACGAGGTGTCACGGATGAGCGGCTGATTATGCGGAAAACTGCCGGAAAAAATCCATCGCAAATGGCGTTAGAATATGGTATACTTTTTTTGTATAGTGTTTTTCATTTCTCAGGCGGCGGAAAGACAAGCGCATAAAAAGTTATGTCAGGGGTGTTGTGGTTTGAATCATAACGGTATTTTTACTGTTGCGGTAAGCTTAATACTTATTGCTTTCATTGGCTTTATTGTCTATGAGGTTGCTACCGACCCTTGGAATGATATGTTTAAGGACAGAGTTGAATATCCATTGGCAAAGGTTGATGTAAACGACACTTCAACCTATATGCTTGTGAAATGGCAGCACAGCCCTATTCAAAAATATGAAGTTATTACTGATACCCAGGCAATTAAGGATAACAAATCCGTTTTCAGCGTTGACAACGATGGTGATATATATGGCACCACAGCCGGTGGCGTGATATGGCTTTTTAAAAATGGAAAACAAATTGATACAGTACTATTTGACAATACTTTGACGAAAAAAATTGAATATGGAACGCTCCAATTTCAACAAATCAATGAGCTGCAATATCGGTTGCTTGTCGGTGATGAGATTGCCGAACAAGGAGAAAATTATAGCATTCTCCGCGATAATAAAAACAAGGAACCCTATTATTCTTGTTTCGCTCACGGAGATGACCTGCATAGCATTGAAACGGTTTATTTGCTTACTTCCGACAGCAACATTGATAAGATGGCAAAGCCGCATAAAATCAATGAAGATATTATAGAGTTCATAAAACACTCGTCAAATTACGCGGGAAATCAAACATGGCATTGGTATTTTCGGCTGTCAGACAACAAACTGAGTTCTATGTACCGGAATGTAAGAGCGGTAAAGAACAATTTAATGGCTTATGCTTCCGATAGCGGAAAAAGCAGAATAATCATTCACGACATGTTTGATAAGTCCGCTGACCGCAAAGAAATCATTGGCGATTTTCCAGACCCATGGGATGATGATTTTTTATTGTCCGCCGCGTTTACGTCAGACGGGAACATTCGCGCAACGTACATCGGAAAAGATGGTCAAGCACATAACGATGTTTTCTCGATAGAGTAAGGCGGCGAAAACAGCAACATTTTGGGCAAACCTTCTTGGCAAACGCTATCGGACGATCATGCAATCGGGCGGCTTTCAAACGAGCGTTTTGCGAAAATGTTCACTGCCTAAAGCGTATGGGTGGACGAATCGTAACACATTAGCAACAAGGTTATGACAGACTTTTCGCACAGAATCCCGATAAACGGAAGTTCGGAAAAACCGGAACCGTTTTCCGCCTATAGCGGAATCAAAAACGGCGGAGACGCATTTCGGCACGGCGCACGCCCCAGCGTGCGACAATGCCGAAATGCGGATCAGCGCCCTCTGGCGTTCCCGCCACGCC
>WRGP01000212.1 GCA_009787135.1 Bacillota bacterium
TTACATGTTCCCCCCGGCTAGCAGCGATGCTAACGCCTGCGGCTGGATCGGGTACGGCACGGGCCGGCCGATGCCGGCCAGGAGCACCAAATTGATATCGCCGCCAATGTTTTTCTTATCGCCCGCCATCAGGGGGACCAAGGCATCCGCCGGGTCCTTCGCGTGGGCGTCAAGCCCCAGCCGCTCCATCAGCGATAGGAGGCGGCGGGCATCCTCCGGCGGGGTGACGCCCAGCAGGCGGCCGGCTTGCAGGGCCAGCCCCATGCCCATGGCTACGGCCTCGCCGTGGGTATAGGTTTTGTAATCGTGGTATTTTTCAATCGCGTGGCCGAAGGTATGGCCGAAATTGAGCATCATGCGCACGGATTGGTCCAGGCTGTCCCGCTCCACAAAAGAAGCCTTGCACTGGCAGTTCAGCGCCACGATCTCCTCCATGGCGTCCACGCGCCCGCCCTCCAGCAGGGCCAGCAGCTCTTCCGAGCCAATCGCCGCGTGCTTTACCACCTCCGCTAGCCCCGCGTTCCACTCGCGGGGCGGAAGCGTGGACAGAACCGCTGTGTCGGCCACCACCAGCGACGGCTGGTAAAAGCAGCCCGCCAGGTTTTTGCCCTGCGGCAAATCGACCGCGACCTTGCCGCCCACGCTGGCGTCCGCCTGCGCGAGCAGCGTCGTGGGGATCTGAACGAGGGGCACGCCGCGCATATACGTCGCGGCCGCGAACCCGGCGGTGTCGCCCACCACGCCGCCGCCAAAGGCGACGACGGGGTCGCGCCGCTGCATGCCGGCGGCATGGAACGCGCCGTACAACCCTTCCAGCGTGGCAAGGGTTTTGCTTTCCTCGCCGGGCCGCAACGCCTTAAGGCCGTAGGAAATACCCTGGCCGGCCAGCACGCTGTCCAGCCGCGCGCCGTGCAGCGCCCACACGTTTTCATCGGTTACAACGAAAACCCTTTTGCCCGGGCACAGCGCGCAGAGGGTCTCGGCTGCCTCCGCGAGCGCGCCGTTTCCGATCAGAATGGGATAGGCGGCGGCAGGCAGACGAATGGTAATGGTTCGCATGAGCCCCACTCCTTGTCAGGTCAAATCCGGCACGCCAAGCCGTGGCCCTTCTCGGCCGACGCAAACAGCATGTCCACCACGCGCATCACGCGCAGCGCCTGCTCTGGCTTGACGATCAGCTCGGCCCGGCCTTCCATGGCGTCCGCAACGTTGTTATAGTATTCCGTCAAATCAACGGCCACCTCCGGCAGCGGGCGTTCCTTCATCGTATACGCGGGGCGGCGCGCCATGGTGCGCGTCGGCCCTGCGGCGGTATAGATGATGTCGTCCTCCCAGGTCATCTCGCCTTCCTCGCGCAGGGTGAGTATCTTGCCGTCGCATTCCCAATTTTCCACCACCAGGGTGCCCTGGCCGCACTGCACATGCCAGCGGGGCGCGGGGATGAGGCAGTTTGTCGACATCTCCAGCAGGCTGGAGACGCCGTTTTCAAACCGGAGCAGCAACTTGATGTTATCGTCCACCTCCGTCGTGTACAGCGACAGCAGGTGGGCGCATACCGAAACGACGGGGGAGGAGGGGATCAGGTCCATGATCTGGTCGAGCAGGTGGATGCCCCAGTCCAGCAGCATGCCGCCGCCGTTTTGCTTGTGGCCGCGCCAGCCATGCAGGCTGCGCCGGGAGCCCTGCACTTTATTTTCGATAAAATAGGGCTCGCCAATGACGCCGGACCCCAGCGCCTCGCGGACGACGCGGTAGTCCTTATCCCAGCGGCGGTTTTGGTGCACGGTGAAAAGCCGCCCTGTTTCTTCGGACACGGCAAGTATATCCTCAAGCTCCGCCGCGTTTAGGGTGACGGGCTTTTCGCAGACGACATGCTTGCCGGCCTGGAGCGCGGCGATGGAAAGGGGCTTGTGATAGTCGTTGGGCGTGGCGATGGTCACGAGGTTGATGTCTGGATCGGCCCAAAGGGCATCCAGCGACGGATAGGCTATCAGACCAGCGGCTTCAGCCTTTTCCAGCGCTTCCCCGCGCACGTCATGCGCGCCTTTCACATGGATTCTGGGGACGGATTCCGTCAAAAACTTGTGGTGCCAAGCCCCCATGCCGCCGTAGCCGATGATCCCAAGGCAAATATCGGTCATAGCGAATACCCTCATTTCTTGTGATTGCTATAGTCTGCCGTGTCGTATTGTAGCACGGGGGAGTTTGTTGCGCAATATGATGTTTGTCGCCGTTTAGAGCTTCATATGTGCGATCGGGCTTCGTCCTTGACAATCCACCCTCCGCCTGCTATAGTATTTTCATTCCCAATCTTGAGGAGGACAAAGCACCCGTGGCTTGTAACATTCGGTTGCGTACCAGACGGCGTTAGGCGCGTAGCGATTTTGCGCACGTGTCCTTACGCCTTTTTGCAGCCGAATGTCGCGAAGGGGTGTTTTTTTATGTCCAAATGCAAGAGCGATGCCGCGCCCGTCTGGGCGGGCCAGAATTTCCTCACCGGCTATCAAACGGTCCGGCGCTTGCTGGACAAAACCACCATCGGCCCCGGCGACCGGGTGATTGAGATCGGCCCCGGCAAGGGGCATATTACCCGGCAGCTCGCGCCGCGCTGCGCATCGCTATGGGCGGTGGAGCCAGACGCGCGCCTCTGCGCCGCGCTTCGCGCGCGGTTTTCGGACGCGGGCAATGTTCGCCTGGTGCAGGGGGATTTTTTGCGCTATGCGCTGCCCGCGCGGGGCGCGTATAAAGTATTCGCTAACCTTCCCTTTGGCCTGACAACGCAAATGATCCTGCGCCTGGCGGGCGCGGCAAACCCACCTGCGGACGCGTGGCTAATCATGGAGCACGGCGCCGCTATGCGCTTTATGGGCCAGCCGCATGAATCGGCGCGCTCGCTGACGCTCAAGCCGCAGTTCGCGCTGCACCTGGCAGCCCACCTGCCGAGGGAAGCGTTTCACCCCATGCCGCGCGTGGACGCGGCCATGCTGCACCTGCACCGCAGACCCGTGCCCGATCTGCCGCGCGGCCAGATGGACGCGTATGAACGCTTCGTGCGGTATGCGCTGGCGAGGGGGTTTAAGGGCCTGCTCACCCGTGGTCAGATCAGCCGCGCGCTGTCCCTGGAGGGGCATGAGAACCATCCTTCGGCGGAATTGCTGTACGTGCAATGGCTCTGCCTTTTTCGATGCTATGCCGGGCTTTCGCGCGTATAGGCCCGGCAATAAGGGGCGGAAGGACGCCAGAGGATGCTGCCCCCGGCCCCCCTGCCGGGGGGCGAATCCCTCCGGCCGCCTTTTTTGCTTCATGACAGGGGATGGTACACCACCGGTGTCATTGAATCCACAAAACCTATTCCGCCGCACTTGCCAAAGCATGATGTATGAGGTATTATAATGTCATTGGAGCAATGGGTGACGGCATGAGTTTTACCACCCTTTTATAGCTACGTTGCCATAAAAGAACATTGACGCATTGGCAGGATGGTTTTTTAAATAGCGGCAGAAATACACCCGGCAGGGCGCTTAATTCGTACGTAGCGGTCATTCAATCACGCATAACCGGGGAGGGAGTTTTATGGCGTTTGTTCTATCACAAATAATCGGCGTGATTGTCATAATCGTATTTGTCATTGCGCCGCACATGAAAACAAAACCGGCCTTGCTGTTGTGCATCGTAATCGGGAATCTGCTGACGGTGATAGAGTTTTTACTGCTGGGTGCAATGACGGAGGTCGCCGTCATTTCTATTTCAACCGTGCGCTCGATTGTGTTCTTTTTATATAGCCGGTCAGAAAAAAGAGCGCCGGCTTGGGTATTCCTGCTGTTTGCCGGTATGCAGGGCGGCGCCGTCTTTGTAACGTGGGAAAACTGGGTTTCTCTGCTCATGCTTTTCGATGTCGTCCAAACCTACGGACAATGGCAGACCAATATGAAAATACTGCGGATTTCTGCCATTGTTACCTCTGTTCCCATTGCTGTGTATAATATCCTTGTGGGCGGATATACCGGCGCAGTCAACCAATGCTGTCAAGCGGTTTCGGCCAGTATCGCGCTGTGGCACCAGCATTATAGAAAATGCGCCGTTGTGAAAGAATAGAAGGGGGCCTGCTTTCTGACGCAAAAATACCGCCAGCCGATCCGGCCGGCGGTATTTTGTTTTCCACGGCAACGCAGCTGCGACCGGGTGGTAAGTATTTGCCGGAATGGTCAAACGAGGATGGCAAACTCGGGGGGATATTTCCCCCTAAGCGGGGATCCGGGGGGGCAGCGCGCGCGCCAGCCCCCTTCCCACGCGCATCCACCCTTGACATTCCCGCATATCTTTGTTAAAATCGCCAAAATAAATAAGAATATCGCAAAAAGGAGCGCTGCCCATGCTAAAGCCGGAATCCATCCGCGAAGGCCTGACGTTTGACGATGTGCTGCTCGTGCCCCACCGAAGCGACGTAGTGCCCGGCGAGGTAGACCTTTCCGTGCGGATCATGCCCGGGATCAAGCTGAACATTCCAATGATGAGCGCGGCCATGGATACGGTGACCGACGCGCGGCTGGCCATCGCCATGGCGCGCGAGGGCGGCGTTGGCATCATCCACAAGAACATGTCCATCCAGGAGCAGGCGAGCCAGGTGGACAAGGTTAAGCGCAGCGAGCACGGGGTCATTACGGATCCGTTTTTTTTATCGCCAGAGCATAGGATCTCGGACGCGCTGGAGCTCATGGCCCGCTACCGCATTTCGGGCGTGCCCATCACGCAGGGCGGAAAGCTCGTGGGCATTCTCACCAACCGAGACCTGCGGTTTGAGACCGATGCCACCCGGCTGATCCGCGAGGTGATGACAACCGAGAACCTGATCACCGCGTCCGTTGGCACGGGATTGGAGGAGGCCAAGAAGATTCTGGCCCGGCACCGCATCGAAAAGCTCCCGATTGTCGATGAAAACTATATGCTTCGCGGCTTGATTACCATCAAAGACATTGAAAAAACGACAAAGTACCCAAGCAGCGCCAAGGACGCGAACGGCCGCCTGCTCTGCGGCGCGGCGGTCGGCATTGCAAAGGACACGCTGGAGCGTGTGGAGGCGCTGGCGGCGGCCAAGGTGGATCTTATCACCGTCGATACCGCGCACGGCCATTCCGCGGGCGTTTTGCGCATGGTGGAGAGTATCAAGAACAGGCATTCCAACATGCCGGTGGTCGGCGGGAACGTCGCCACCAAGGAGGCGACCCGGGACCTGATTCGGGCGGGCGCGGACTGTGTAAAGGTCGGCATCGGCCCCGGCTCCATCTGCACCACGCGCGTGATCGCCGGCATTGGCGTGCCGCAGATTACGGCCATCGCGGACTGTGCCGAGGAGGCCGCAAAGCACGGCGTGCATGTCATCGGGGATGGCGGCATCAAGTATTCGGGCGACATTGTCAAGGCGATCGCCGCCGGGGCGCGCGCCGTGATGCTCGGCAGCCTGCTGGCCGGCACGGAGGAAAGCCCGGGGGCCATGGAAATCTACCAGGGGCGCTCGTTTAAGGTGTACCGCGGCATGGGCTCCATGGGGGCCATGGCGGAGGGCAGCAAGGACCGGTACTTTCAAGAGGACGCGAAAAAGCTTGTGCCGGAGGGCGTGGAGGGCCGCGTGCCCTATAAAGGGCCGCTGTCGGATACGATTTTCCAGCTGGTGGGCGGGCTTCGCTCCGGCATGGGGTATTGCGGCGCGCCCACCATTGAGACGCTCTGCGAAGAGGGGGAGTTCGTGCGCATTACGGGCGCCGGGCTGACGGAAAGCCATCCGCATGACATATACATCACCAAGGAGTCGCCCAACTACTCAAGGCAGATGGGGGAAGCATAAGGGGCTTCACGCGTGTGCCGCGCTAAAACGCCCCGTATTGCACGATGGAATCAAGCGGCTTTCTTGTCTGCGCGTGGCGCTCCGGGGATTGCGGCCGGCCGGCGCCATAGCCGATGGCGAGGATGTTGACGGGGATGAGGCGATCGGGGATGTTGAATTGCGCGCGGAGAATGGCGGGATCAAAATAAGTGATCCAGCAGGTGGAAAGCCCCAGGTCCTGCGCGCACAGCATGATATGATCGGCGGCGATGGAGCTGTCGATATCGACCATGTCGGCGCCATCAAAGGGGCGCACCCATGCTTTGGTCTTGTCGGCGCAAACGACAATGGCAAGCGGCGCGCCATGAGGCGAGCAGGCTTTTCGAAGTTTGGCCATAGCGGCTTCATCGTCTATCACCAGAAAAACGCATGGCTGATGGTTGGCCGCGGTGGGCGCGACGCGCCCAGCCTCCAGGAGGGTGCGCAGTTTTTCAGGCTCAACCGCCTTGTTTTCATACGCGCGCACGGAATAACGGCTTTTGGCGAGACTTAAAAAGGTGCCGGTCATGATGCATTCCTCCAAACAGATTATTGTTTGTTTTCCTTTACGCTTGACAGTCTAGCGCCATAGGTTTATAGTGTCAAGTAGTTACTTTTTTTTAATGTAGTCACCTTTTTATATTGTTAGTTTAAAAAGGAAAGCAGGAAAAACCGATGGTTACAAAACAAAAAGAAAAAGAGATTTTCGCGGCGACATGCCGCGCGGCGGAATGCTGCGTTGAAAAAACGCTCAATGTAATAGGGGGAAAATGGGGTTTCCTGATTCTGAAAAATTTGTTTTCAGGAAAGAAACGGTTTGGTGAGCTGCGGAGGCTTCTGCATGATATCAATGCCAAATCGCTTACCAGCGCCTTGCGTTCATTGGAAGAAAACGGCCTTATCAACCGCGAGGTATTCCCCACGGTGCCCACAACGGTAGAATACTCTTTGACGCAAAAGGGAGAGGATTTGAAACAAATCATTATGGAGATGTACATATGGGGCGAAAAATGGGTGCGGTAGATAGATTTTCCAAATAAAATTACACAAAAAAGGCAATCTATCCCTATGTTTGATCGTTGTATGGAAAGATCGGCAGGATTCGACGTGAATTTGTAACATTCGCGTCAACAATAAAGGGATTTCGCGAGAAGTCCAATTTGCGGGTGACAAGATGAAGAAGTCCGTTTCGCTGTTGCTGCTTGCGCTGCTCACAGCCGTATGCCTCCACTGCGCGCTGGGCGAGGAGGCGCCAACGCTCCGGTATAACAGCAAAGGGGACGCGGTGACCGCCCTGCAGAGGCGTCTGCGGGAACTTGGGTATTACACCTTCCACATCACGGGCATATACCAGGAGAACACGCAGCGGGCCGTCCGGGCGTTTCAGGCGGAGTATGGCCTTCGGGAGACGGGCGAGGCGGACGCCGTGCTGCAGGCGCTGATTCATAACCCTTTTGCCAGGCCCAAACCCACGCCGACGCCTAAGCCTACGTCAACCCCCAGACCAACCCCGACGCCGCTTAGCATGAAAGCGCCCTATCCCGGCCGTTTGGAATTCGGCAGCGCCGGGGAGGATGTCCGGCGCGTGCAGACAAGGCTTTTCGAGCTTGGCTTCTACGCGGGTGAAATCAGCGGAAATTTTCTGGGAAATACCCGTAACGCGGTGCGGGATTTTCAGCGGCATAACGTCATGGCCGCGGACGGCGTCGTCGGGGAGCAGACCTGGCAGGCGCTGTTTTTTGACGAGCAGGCGCGCGGCGCCTATGAGGCGCCCAAACCCACGCCGGAACCCACGCCCGTGCCCTATCGCGTCGAAGTGAACGTGACCACGCAGGTGACGTCGGTATACGGCTTGGATGAAGAGGGCGAGTATACGAACCTCGTCAGGCATATGCTCTGCTCCACGGGCACGGCCAGCGATCCCACGCCGCTGAAAACCTATACGCTCAACGGTGAAAAAGCGCGCTGGTGCTACTTCCCCAAATGGGGCACGCACGCCCAGTATTGGACGCGCATGGACGCCTCCAACGCCTTCCATTCGGTCATCTATTCCGAGCCGGATCCCATGGCGCTTAAGACGGGCAGCTATACGGGCCTGGGGAAGCGCGCGTCCCATGGATGCGTGCGCCTGATGCTGGAGGACGCCAAGTGGATCTATGAAAATTGCGGCAAGGGCACGCGGGTGGTCGTCTACGAGGGCAAGGCGGACGAGGAGCTGACCAAGTCGCTCAAGATCCCGCCGCTGGATTACAGCGTTATGCTGCCGCGCCCCACGGCCGCGCCCACCGCGCCGCCTGCGTACAGCGCCTTTGCCCAGCCGCCCATGCCCTTTACCACGCTGGAGCGCGGCGTGGAAAACGTGGCGGTCTACTGGCTCCAGTGCAGGCTTACGGAGCTTGGGTACTATAAGGGAAGCATCACGGGCGGGTATTATGGCGGCACGGCGGAAGCGGTCAAGGCGTTTCAGCGGGACAACGGCCTTGCGGCCGACGGCAAGGCGGGCGTGCTGACGCAGTCCAAGCTGTATGAGGCGCTGCTGGCCACGCCGGAGCCTGTGCTCACGCGGGAGCCGGCGATCACGCGGGCGCCGGTATCCATGCCGGGGCGGACGGTTTCGCCCACGCCTGCCAGGACAGCCGCACCCATGCCCACGCGGCCTCCGTCGAATTCGCCGTGGTTTGAGGCGACGAAGGGGCCGTGAGGCAGGGCGAGCGTATGAAGCGAGCGGAGGAGGTTTTCCAGGGGGCGCCGCTCACCGGGTCCCGCCGGAGGACCCGTTCTCAGGCCCCCTTTTTGCCCGCAAGATAAGCATGGAAAATCCTTCTTTTTTCATTTTTGTGTAGCGTATGCGGCCTTTGCGAACGCTTTACAACCCACAGCTTCTATGATATAGTACCCCTTGTAGAACGGTAGCCAAACGGCTCGAAAAAAGGTTCAAAAATCAACAGTATGGAAGGATGGTAGGGTATGCGTATCGCGGTTTTGGCTGTGTATGTCCTCATGTTTGCAGGCGTTCTTTTTTTCAGCGCGCGAAAATCCCAATCGTTGCATGAATTTTTTCTCGGAGGCGGCAAGGCCGGGCCGTGGTTTTCCGCGTTTTCCTATGGCACGGCATATTTTTCCGCGGTGATTATCATTGGCTACGCGGGCAAAATAGGGTGGGGGTTCGGCCTTTCCGCGACGTGGATCGGCCTTGGCAATGCGTTTCTCGGCAACCTGCTCGCGTGGGTGCTGCTGGCAGGGCGCGCGAACGACATGGCGCGCGAGTTGGACGTGTATACGATGCCTGGCTTTTTTGAAAAACGCTATGGCTCGCGAAACATGGGCCTGCTCTCCGCAATACTGATTTTCGTGTTTCTCGTGCCGTATTCCGCGTCCGTGTACCAGGGCATGGCGTATTTGTTTGAAGCGGCGCTGGGGATTAATTTCTTCTGGTGTATGCTGGGCATCGCGATGCTGGCGGCCCTGTACCTGTTCCTGGGCGGGTACCGCGCCACGCTGCTGTCGGATTTCATTCAGGGCTGCATCATGCTGGTGGGTATCATATTGCTGGTGACGTTCGTCGTGCGGGGCGCGTCGCTCAATCCGGATACGGGCGCGTATGAAGGGCTGCCCGGGGCGCTGGCCCGCATGGGGCAGATTGGCGGAGAGGGCTTTAACGCCGTCTTTGGGGTAAAGGGCAAGGGCGTAAACCTGATCATGCTTGTGATTTTGACCTCGTTTGGCACATGGGGCCTGCCGCAGATGATGCATAAATTTTTCGCGATCCGCGACCGCGCGGCCATCAAGCAGGCGTCCGTCATTTCCACGGTGTTTTGCGTGTTGCTGGCGGGCGGCGCGTATTTCGCGGGCACGTTTGGCAAGCAGATCCTGGGCGGTGTGGTGCCCGCGGGCGGGCTGGACACGGTCATGCCAAACGTATTTCTGTCCCAGGCGGTCGCCATGCCGGATGTGCTCGTGGGGTTGATCGTGGTGCTGGTGCTGTCCGCCAGCGTCTCCACGCTGACGGCGCTGGTGCTTTCCTCGTCGTCCGCGATTGCCATTGACCTGTGCGGCAGGCTGATGCCGGGCATGGATCAGAAAAAGCAGACGCTGCTGCTGCGCGGCCTGTGCGTAGTGTTTGTTGTTCTCTCGCTTGTCATCGCGTTTGGCATGCAGAATACGCCCATCGTAACGCTGATGTCCTTCTCCTGGGGCACCTTGGCCGGCGCGTTCCTGGCGCCGTTTCTGTACGGGCTTTTCTGGAAAAAAACGACAAAAGCGGGCGCGTTTTCCGGCGTGGTGGTGGGCGCGCTCACTTCCATTATAGCGCCGAGCATAGGCATTGTGCCGGACACCGTGTACGCCGGCGTGCTCGCCATGGCCGTGTCGTTGGTGACTGTGCCGGCCGTCAGCGCGCTTACCATGAAAAAACAAATGTCAACAACGGCATAATCCATGTTTGGAAATTAAAATAAAGGATAAAATAGCGGCGTGCGGAAAAACCCGCCGCCGCTTTTGTTTTTTTAAAAGAAAAGATTTTCATTGCCAAAACCGGCTTTGATTGCCGCTCATAATCGCCTGCCATGCGGACAGACTGGAATCAGACAAAAACGCATGGGAGGGAGCGAATTGGCAATCTTTGAGGTGGAATCCGGAGCGCCGCTGATGGGTGAAGCTGTCGTGCATCCCGCGAAAAACGCGGTGCTGCCGATCATCGCGGCTTCCCTGCTGACGAAGGACACAATTCTTGTGCCGGAGATGCCCGACCTATCGGACGTGCGCGCGCTTTGCGGGCTTGTTCAGGAATGCGGCGGCGTATGTCAGCGCCAGGGCGCCGGCATGGCGCTATCCACGCCTGAGCCTACTTTGCCCGAAGCTTCGCATATGATGCGCTGGACGCGCGCGTCGGTGCTCATCATGGGGCCGCTTTTGGCCAGGCTTGGAAGCGCCCGCATTACCATGCCCGGCGGTTGCGCCATTGGGCAGCGGCCGATTGACCTTCATCTGAAAGGTATGGCGGCGCTGGGCGCGGAAATCGTGACGCGGCAGGGGTTCGTGGAATTGAAGGGGCGGCTGCATGGGGGGGTTATCTATTTAGATCTGCCCAGCGTGGGCGCGACGGAGAATATCATGATGGCGGCGGTGCTCGCCGAGGGCGTGACCCGCATTGAAAACGCGGCCAAGGAGCCGGAAATCGCGGACCTCGCGCAATGCCTGAACGCCATGGGCGCGCAGGTACAGGGCGCGGGCTCCGGTTCGATCGTGATACGTGGCGTGCGCTCGCTGCACGGCGCGACGCATCAGCCCATTCCGGACCGGATTGAGGCGGGCACGTTTTGCTGCGCGGTCGCCGTCGCTGGCGGGAATATTCTGGTGCGTGGGGCGCGGCCCGAGCACATGCGAGCGTTGCTATTCAAGCTGCAGGAGGCGGGCATGTCCATTTCGGAATTCCCAGGCGGGCTCCGCGTGCGGGGGAAAGCGCAGTGGCCCATGGAAATCCGAACGCTGAGTTACCCGGGCTTTCCGACAGATCTGCAGGCTCCGATGATGATTGTCGCCTGCATAGCGCAAGGTACATCCGTATTTCTCGAGACGATCTTTGAAAATCGGTTTATGCATATCCCGGAACTGCTTCGCATGGGGGCCAACATTCGGGTGGAAGATCATGTCGCCGTGATTGAAGGCGGGTATCCTTTGCAGGGCGCCAGCGTATCCTGTCCTGATCTGCGAAGCGGCGCGGCGCTGATCCTCGCCGGGCTGGCGGCGGAGGGCGTCACCCGTGTGGAGGACCCGCAGGGGCATATTGATCGGGGATATGAGAATTTTGAGCATGCGCTCACCGCGATGGGGGCACAGGTAAGGAGATTGTGAAATGCGGAAAAAATGGATTCTCTTTGGCGTTTTTGTATTTTTGCTGTGCGCGCTGATCCCGCTAACGGCGCGGGCGGATGATGTGATTACAGTCTTCGCGGACGGTGCGGTGATTCGGATGGACCGCGAGGCGTATCTTGCCGGCGTGGTCGCCGCGGAGATGCCGGCCTCCTATGAAATGGAGGCGCTCAAGGCGCAGGCGGTTGCCGCCCGAACGCGGACGATGCACGCCTGCCAATCGCATCCGGAAACGGATGTTTGCACGGACAGCACCTGCTGCCAAGGGTATTTGACGGAAGAAGAGCAGAAGGCCAGATGGGGCATGGATACGGAACAATACCGTGCCCGCGTGCGGGAAGCGGTAGACGCGACGCGCGGCATTATCATCACGTATTCTGATGAGCCCATTGAGGTGCTCTATCATGCGGTCAGCGGCGGATATACGGAGGATGCGGAACAGGTTTTTCATGAAGCGCTTCCATACCTGCGCGGCGTTATATCCCCTGGGGAAGAAAACGCCCCCGGTTATGAAACGGTGCGGGTGTTTACACAGGATGAATTGGCCATGGCCTTTTCAGAGAAGCCTCCTGTCGTTATTGAAGTGTTGCGGCGATCTGACAGCGGAAGGGTTACAGAGATACGCGTGGGCGCGCATACGATGTCCGGCCGTCTGTTCCGCTCCGCGTTGGAACTAAAAAGTACAAATTTTACCTTGCAAAATCTTGGAGATTCTATTATTGTTACCCAGCATGGGTATGGACATGGCGTTGGCATGAGCCAGGCCGGCGCGAACGCGATGGCTAAGGCCGGCAAAACATTCAATGAAATTTTGCTGCATTATTATACAGGGGTTGATCTCAGCATACTTGTAGAGTAAGATTAACTTGTAGCATAAGGGTATTCCGCTTTTCAAAGGGGATAAGCATATAAAAATTGGGCATCCTTTCCAGGGGAGGTGCTCCATGAAAAAAATATATGCGTTGATTGAAAAGCAAGGGTTCTTCATTCTACTCGCTGTTTGTGTCGGGGTGATCGCGGGCTCCGGCCTATGGGCCCTGTCGATGCGGGGATCGGAAGCGGACATGCGGGAAGTGGATCTGCAATACGGGCAGCGGCTGAAGGATGCCGAGCTGACGCGCATGGCGCCGCCTGTGACGGGAAGCGTCCTATGCGATTACGGGCAGGCGGAGTGGCTTCCCACGCTGGGCT
>WRGP01000213.1 GCA_009787135.1 Bacillota bacterium
CTTGAAAAAGTAATTGATAGGCTTTGTCATGTTATCTGTTCAATTACTCATGAGACTATCAAAAGTATTACAGGCAGAGATTCGATATTGCAATGCTTTTAATTGGTTATTAGTATTAAACAAGCGTTTTGAGAAATTTTTCGCCGGCTATGAAGCCGAGCAGGCATAGCTCAAAGCGAGAACAGTGGAGCTCACTGAACTCATTACGGCTGAAAATGAGAAAAGCGCGAGCGTTACACGCTTCCTTGGGCTGGTGAAAAAGTATACCGATATTTCTGAGCTTACAGTGGAGATTGTCCGTGTGTTTATAGACAGGATCGTGGCTCATCAGGCCAATGGCAGGAAGGAAAAAAATCGCCAGCAGCGGATTGATATTTTCTACAATTTTATCGAATTTTTGGAAGAATAGGTGCGTAACTCACACCGGTCGCATATTATTTACTCAAATTATGTGATATCATACAAACATCCTTTTGACCTATGCTGTAATGTGGCCAAAAGGATGTTTCAAACATGTTTTTGTAGGGATTTTCTATCCTCCTTAAGACACCTTGCCGTGAGGCGAAAGGAGAGGGTCCAGGGGGCTTGTCCCCTTAAGTTCCCCATCCTTTCCTCAGGGCCATGTATTTGTGCATGCAAAAACATGGCCCTTGTGTTATACTATATGTCACTATACTCGTTAAAAAAGGATGTGGCCGCTTGCTTGACGAGAAGATCATTCTGGCATCCAGTTCCCCCCGGCGAAAAGAGCTGCTTGCGCGAATGGGCGTTTCATTTTCGATAGACGTGCCGGACGTGGACGAGCATTGCGAAGGCTCCCCCGGCGAAGTCGTGCTGGCGCTCGCGCGCCGCAAGGTCGAGGCCGTGGCGGCCAGGCATGGCGGCGGCATCGTGCTGGCCGCGGACACCGTCGTGGCGTGCGGCGGCATATTGGGAAAGCCCAAGGACGCGGAGGACGCCAGGCGCATGCTGCGCAAACTCTCCGGCAGGTGGCATGAGGTGTATACGGGCGTGTGCGTCATGCGCGCGGGCATCGCGCATGCGGACATTGCTTTGACGCGCGTGCGTTTTACGGAAATATCCGAGGCGGAAATTGAACGCTATGTGGGAACGGGCGACCCGATGGACAAAGCGGGCGCCTATGGGGTGCAGGGCATGGCCGGCATGTTCATCGACCGGGTGGAAGGATGCCCCCACAACGTCATGGGCCTGCCGCTTGCGCTTACGAGGGCGCTCCTGCTACGCGCCGTGGAGACAAAAAATATACGATAATCCCATGCGACAATCCAAAGGAGAGACAAAATGGGCTTTTTTTCGCCTGAGATTGGCATTGATTTAGGGACGAACAACGTTTTATTTTATGTGGCCGGGCGTGGGATTGTCCTTCGGGAACCGAGTCTGGTGGTCGTGCGCGGCGACACGAAGCGCGAGGTGAACGCGGTGGGCGAGGACGCGCGCCTGATGCTGGGCCGCATGCCGGCGGGCTTTACGCCGATACACCCCATACGGGACGGTGTCTTGGCGGACTTTGACATGACGGAAGTGATGCTGCGCTATTTCATCCGCCGGGCGATTGGGGTGAACTTTATCGGCCGGCCTAAGATGGTGCTGGGCGTTCCCTCTGAAATTACGGCCATGGAGCGCCGCGCCGTGGAAGAGGCGGTGCGGCGCGCGGGCGGCAGGCTATCCCATGTTGTGGATACCGCGATCGCGGCGGCGCTGGGCTGTGGGCTGCCCGTGTATGAGCCGCTGGGCAGCATGATTGTGGATATCGGCGGGGGCACGACAGAGGTCGCCGTGATCTCCATGGGCAGCCTGGTGGTAAGCAAGTCGCTGCGCCTGGCCGGCAACGCGATGGATAACGCGATCATCGCGTTTGTCAAGCGGGAGGAGAACATGCTCATTGGCGACAGGACAGGCGAGGATATCAAGATTGACTTGGGCAGCGCCATCGCGCTCAGTGACCCGCAGCGCGCGATGGTGCGCGGGCGCGATCTGGTGACGGGGCTTCCGCAGACGATGGAAATCGACAGCGACCAGGTGCATGAGGCCCTGCAGGAGCCGCTCCGCGAAATCCTCGGCGCCATCCTTTGGGTGCTGGAGCGGACGCCGCCTGAACTGGGCGCGGACGTGGTTCGCACGGGCATCCATCTCACGGGCGGCTGCGCGCAGCTGCCCGGCATTGACCAGTTCATCGCGGCGGAAACGGGCATCACCGTGCAGGTGGCTCGAAATCCGATGGATTGCACTGTCTTGGGCGCCGGATATCTTGCCAGCAACCTCGAATTGCTCAGCCGCATTGGCAAGAACCATCCCATGACCGAATAGCGGTCTGAGAAATATACGGAGGTATCCATGCGCAAAAAGAAGCGCAAATGGCCTAAAATATTGGCGATGACGCTGATCGTCTCCCTGCTGACAGGGTCGGTGGCGCTGGTGCTGGTAGAGAAGTTTTCACCGGATCAGACGTATCTCCCACAGCGCCTCGTAAGGCTGCCATCCACTGTCGTGTCCATGGCCATCACGCCCTTGCAGGGGGTGTTCGCTTGGGCGGCCCGCGGCGTGTCGGGCTATTTGGCCAATTTGAAGCTGTCGAAAAATATTGAAATTGAATACAACAAGCTCAAGGTGCAAAATGATGAATTGATGATTCAAGCGCTTCGCGTGGAGGAGCTTGAGGCCGAGGTAGAGCGGATGCGCGCGCTATCGGATGTCGCCCCGGAGTATAGGGCAATGAACCCCGTCGTCGCGCAGGTAACGGGCAAGGAGACGGGCATATGGTTTCAGCAATTCGAGATCAACGTTGGCAGCCGCCACGGCGTGAAGCCATATATGGCGGTCGTCAACGCGCAGGGGCTTATCGGCTATACGACAACGGTCAATGAAACATCGGCCCAGGTGTTGTCCATTATTGACAGCAGGGCGAGCATCGCCGCGGTCATCCAGAGCAGCCGGGACCAGGGCGAGATTAAAGGCACGCTGGGCCTTGAGAGTGAGGCGACCTGCCGCATGTACTACCTGCCGGTGGACCGCATGGCGCGCCCCAACGAGCTGGTCGTGACGAGCGGCATTGGCATGCCGTTCCCCAAAGGCATTCGAATTGGCGTGGTGCGTGAAAGCACGCGGTATTTGGATCAGAATAAGCATTATGTCGTCATCGAGCCTTTTGTGGATTTTATGCACATTGAGGAGGTGCTGGTGCTGGTATACGAACCCGCGCCGGAGGATATGCCGGACATGGACGACGGGCAGATCAGCATTACGATCAAGCCGATGGATACGCTGCGGCCCATACCGGTCATTGGGGACGAGATATCCGATCCGCAGCTGGGCGCGTTTACGCCGCCGCCGCGCGCGACGCGCTTGCCCGCGGCGGACGCGGAGGGGATGCCGGACGACGCTTGGCCGCAGATTACCTTTGTTCCCATGTTTACGCTGCAGCCGGGCGCGACGCCTACCACCAATCCCGAGCTGGACGCGCTGATCGCGGAAGAACTGGCGCGTGAACAGGCGCAAGCGCGGGGGGATAACTAAATGCGCAAGGCGCTTCGCGTAACGTTTGTGGTGCTGCTTGCGTTTCTGCTGCAGTCGACAATTCTCGCGTACTTCAAGGCGGGCGGTGTCATGCTGGACCTGATGGTGATCACGCTTTGCAGCGTGGGGTATGCCTGCGGAATCTACGTGGGCACTACGGCGGGGCTGTTGGGCGCCCTGGTGATGGAAGCGCTGGCCGGCGATCTGCACGGCCTCATGGCCGTGACGTGCGTGTGTGCGGGCGGGTATGGCGCGTGGATCGCCGGGCGCCTTCAGGCGTTCACACGCGTAGGAAACCGCATGCAGGAGCGACTGATCAAGCGGTTTGCGCCCATGCTGGGGGTCGGCCTGTTCATCATTCTCAAGGAAGGCATTTATGTCGTTTATTTCTATCTCTCAGGCGTTGAAATTGCCTTTGTCCACATATTTCGGATGGTGTTTGCCGGGATCGAAGCGGCGCTGGCGTCGCTGCTATTGCTGCCGCTGACGTATTGGTTTTTGCTTCGCAGCCCGAAGGATACGTTTTTTGCCAGATGGCTTGCGAAGCGAGAGGCTAGGATCCGGCCTAAACCGGTTATACCGCCATCGCCTGCGCGCCCCCTGAAGAGGGAGGGGCGGCGGCATGAAATTCCAAGCGCCTCAAGCGAAAGGGGGACGGACGTTTGACGATCGGCAAATGGCGTTTTTGGTTCCTTGGCATGCTCATGATCGCGGGCTTTACGATGCTTGTCACGCGTCTGGTTACAATACAGGTGCGTGGCTCGGATGAATATGCCGGCTTCGCGCAGTCTTCCATGACCAAGAAGATTCATGAAAGCGGTTCCCGCGGCCAGATTCTGGACAAAAACAGCGCGGTTCTGGCGTATGACAAAAAGATCTATAATATAGAATTTTACCGCGATCCGACCAGCGGCAGGGAAAAAAACGGCCAGTATTCCAAGGCGATCTGGGAGGTCATCAAGCTGCTGAAAGGGGAGGGGAGGGAGGTCAAGTTTGACTTCTGGCTCAGCCTGGATGAGGACAAACATTGGGTTTTTGATACCAAAACCAAGGACGAGGGTGTCGCCAAGGCGCGTGAGCGCATGTTTCGCAGCAACTTTTATGTTACCACCCTGCCGGTGGAAGATATTTACGAGCGCCTGTGTGCGAATTACATGATTCATGCAATTGATGAGGGCTTTTCGGAAAAGGACAAGCTGACGTTTGAGGACAAGCTGCAGGTGCTCTCCGTGTGGCAGGAGATGCAGATGAACGCGTTCAACTCCGTGCCGATCGTGCTGGTCAGGGATATAAAATGGGCCACGGTCATGGAGGTGGAGACGCGCCTGGTTACGCTGCCGGGCATCTCGGTGTCCGTCCAAAACCAGCGTGTATACCCAAAGGGCACGCTGGCCGCGCACGTAGTGGGCTATACAGGCCTTATACAGGGCAAAGAGCAGATGGATCAATATCTGGAACAGGGTTATTTGCGCACGGATACAATCGGGCTGGACGGTATTGAGCGGTCTATGGAACAATGGCTGACGCCCAACATGGCGCTCCGGCGCGGGTATTCGCTGGTAGAGATTGACCGGGCGGGCAAGGTCATCAGGCAACTGGAGAAACAGGACCCGGCTGACGGCAACACGGTCAGGCTGACCATTGATTCCGCCATGCAGCAGGTGGTGGAAACAGAGCTTGAAAAGGTTGTCAACGGTATACGCGACTTTGAGGAAAAGAAGGTCCATGATCCGGTGTGGCTGGAGGAAAATCGGGATACCTTGATGGAATATGAGGAGTCGGAGCGGCAGATCAACTACGCCGAAAACGGCGCGATCGTGGTGCTGGATATGCAATGCCGCGTGCTGGCCATGGCCAGCTACCCAAGCTATGACCCCAACATTTTCATCGTCGGCACGCCCGAGCAGAAGGAGCAGGTGCTGTTGGACAAACGCAACCGGCTGTTTAACAACGCCATTGCCTCGGCCAGCACGCCCGGTTCGGTTTTCAAGATGACCACAGCGCTGGCCGCTCTGGTAAACGGAAAGATCACCCTTTGGGATGAAATCGACGACAAGGGCGCGTTTGATCTGTATGACGTCGTGCATCCGCCAAGATGCTGGGTCCCGGAGAATATGCGCTATACACATCAGAGGCTGGACGTTAAAAACGGCATTGCGAAATCATGCAACTATTTCTTTTACACCCTGGGGAGTTATTTGCATCAGGACAGCGGCAATCTGCTGTATGAATACGCGGCCAAGCTGGGCTTGACGAGCCGGACGAACATTGACCTGCCCGGGGAGATCAAGAGCATCGTTGGCAGCCAGACATCGCTCTATGACCCGGCGCGTCCCATCACGGGTTTCGACCAGGACACCTGGCTGCCCGTACAGATCAAGAACGCCATCAAAAAGCACCTCAAGCGCATCGGCGAGGAAAACAAAATCACCTATAGCGAAGAACGCTTGGACAAGTGTGTAAAAGCCTTGATGGATATGGCGGTTACCAATGACCAGGGAGCCGGCCTGAGGAACTGGATGCGCCTCATCCGCCCGATCCTGATGGAAGAGCTGGGCATGAGCATGGAACTGGTCTGGCGGGCCGCCACTGTCGGCGATATTGGCCGGTACCTGAACGAGATCAAATGGGGCGGTACGAACGCCATCATGACCGCCATTGGCCAGGGTATTACCATGGTTACACCGATCAACATGGCGCGCTATGTCGCCGCGGTGGCGAATGGCGGATACGTGTATGATGTGCAGATCGTGGACAGCATTGTCTCCACCACCGGTGAAGTCGTTCGTTCGTTTCAAGAGCCGGTGCTGGTGAATGACCTTTCCCGGGAGGTTGCGCCCTACATCGCCGCCATCCACGCGGGCATGGAGGGCGTGGTAGATGACGACGCGGGAACAGCCGGCTTGATCGCTTCCGGCTGGAAGCATCGGAAGGAAGTCGCCGCCAAGACGGGAACGGCGCAGACAAGTTATCTGGATGTTGAAAACAACTCGTGGTTTGTCTCGTTCGCGCCCTTGGACAATCCGGAGATTGCGGTGGTTGTGTTCGTGCCCCACGGCTATGGCGGAAAGCTGGGCTTTGACGCGGCAGCGGCCATCATTGACTACTATTTTGACGCAAGGGTGGATGAGGTTTCGCTGATCTTGCCCGCGCCCAATGGCCTCGCCCAATGAACGGGCAATGTGTGGCCGTCGTCTCGGGCAAGGGAGGCGTAGGCAAATCCATGCTGGTGGCGGCGCTTGGCGCGCACTTCGCGTATCATCGAAAGCGCACGCTGCTTGTGGATCTAAACACGGGCATGCGCGGCCTGGATATGCTTCTGGGGCTGGAAAGCCGGATCGTCTTTGATCTTGGCGATGTGCAGGATGGGCTGTGCGGGATAGAGCAGGCGCTTATAGAGGACCGGCAGACAGGCGTATTTTTGCTGGCGGCGCGGCAAATAACCGATACGGACGCGCTGGACGCGGAAGCGCTGGGTCGCTTGATGAGGGAGATGACGAAGCGATTTGACAGGGTGCTGCTGGATGTGCCCGGCGGTATTGGCGCACACCTTCAAATGGCTGCCGGCGCCGCGGGGGAGGCGCTTGTGGTGACCACGCCGGATGATGCCGCCATGCGCGGCGCGGAGCGCGTGGCGGGGGCTTTGAGAGACATTCCTTCGCCCGGGCTGGTGATCAACCGCATCCGGGAAGATTTTGTCGAAGCGGGGCTGCAGTATCCGCCGGAGGTATGCGGCCAGGTGCTGGACATGCGGGTGACGGGCGTGGTGCCGGAGGACGGAGAGGTTTGGCGGCGCGTGCTGTCAAGGCAGGCCATCAATGGCGATTTTCCGGCGGCATGGGCTATCCGCAATTTGATGGAACGAATGGATGATGAAAGCACCCCCCTGCGCCCTTGGCGCAAGGACGCGGCGGGAAAACAAAAGCGCGGTTTCTTTGGCAGCCCGCGCTAAGCGCCGGTGTTCTGACAGGGTTGGACCGTGGGATTCCGGGCGAGAGATTTTTCGCCCGGCAAGGAGCCGGGACGCAGGCGTAACAGCGCCGCCTCAAGCGGAGAGCGGCACGGCGGCAATGCCGATTGCGCGCAATCGGTATTGCCGGAAAAAGATCCGGCTAAAAACTACAATTCAAACCCTGTCGGAACGCTAGGCAGGTGAGGAGATGCTATGAACACCACTACCCCGCTCATGAACCGGCGCGCCAGACAGCATTTTGACATTCCGCTGACGCTGATGACGTTCGCGCTCGCGGCATTTGGCGTATTGGCCGTCACGGTTGCGACATACACCTATTCGGATTCCCCGCTCGCCGTGGATACGCTGCTATCCCGCATTACCAATTCGTACTATGGTTCGCGGCAAGGCCTCTTTCTGCTGGTAAGCCCGCTGGTGATCGCGGGCATGACGGCGATCAACTACCGTTTTTTTCAAAAGTTCTCGGGCGCGCTGTACGTGGCCGGGCTGGCGGTGCTGAGCTTCTTGCTGGTGTTTGGCACAACGACCTCGGGCGTGACGGGCTGGTTTAACCTGTTCGCGGGCTATATGCTGCAGCCGTCCGAGTTCGCCAAGCTTGCCATCATCCTGCATTTGTCGAAATTCTTTGCCCGCAAGGACGATCCGGTCACCACGGTGCGCGAGTTTATCACCATGGGCGTGATCATGATGCTGCCCGTGCTGCTGATCTTCGCGCAGGGAGAACTGGGCACGGTCATCGTGTTTCTCGTGGTTTATCTGGGAATGATGTTCGTAAGCGGCATGCGCCTGCGCATCATCGCGGGCCTGCTGGGCGCGGGCGTGACGGCATTGATCCCCGCCGTTCTTCTTATGCGGGCGTCGGGTTCTTACCGCTATGAGCGGCTGATCTCCTTTATTGACCCCACGCAGGCCACGAAAGACGCGATCTATCAGGCGCACAATTCGCAGGTCGCCATTGGCAATGGCGGCCTGCACGGCGCCGGATTGTTTACCAACGGGACGTATACGGCGCTGAACTACGTGCCGCAAAACCATACGGACTTTATTTTTTCCGCTATTGGGGAAACCATGGGCTTTATCGGGTGTATGATCGTGATTGTTTTGTTTGCGTTGCTGATCCTGCGCATGGTTTCGCTGTCCATGAACACCTACGATAAGTTTGCCAGGCTGGTGATTGTGGGTGTTACGGTCATGCTGTTTTTCCATGCCTTTTATAACATCGGCATGACGATTGGCATAACGCCCGTGATGGGCATTCCCCTGCCGTTTATGAGCTACGGGGGTTCTAACCTGATCGCCAATATGGGCGGCATCGGGCTGGTGCTCAACATTACGCTTCGAAAGCCGCAGACGCACGTGAGCCCGGCGGATGAAGCGCCGGCAAACGGAGCCGGTATAAGAAGAAGAATGAACAAGCGGGCCGGTACACTGCGTCGGCTGACGAAGCGGCCTGATTGAAAAGCAGCCCAATGGGTCGAGTGAGGGGGAAGGCATATGGACCGGGTGAAAATTGGCGTCATTGGCGTCGGCAACATGGGGACCGAGCACATGAAAACGATTTTGGCCGGCCATACGCCGGAGCTTGAATTGGTCGCCGCGGCCGACAGGCGTGCGGAGCGCCGGGATTGGGCGAGGGCGAATGCGCCGAAAGGTGTGCGGGTGCACACGGAAGGCGCGGAGCTTATCGCGGACGGCCGCTGCCAGGCCGTGCTGATTGCCGTGCCGCATTACGAGCATCCACCGCTGGCCATAGACGCGTTTGACCACGGGCTGCATGTGATGTGTGAAAAGCCCGCGGGCGTTTATACCAAGCAGGTGCGAGAGATGAACGAGGCGGCGGCCCGTCATCCGGAACTGACCTTTGGGCTGATGTTCAACCAGCGAACCGACTGCCTCTACCGCAAGATGCGCGAGATGATCACCTCGGGGGAGATGGGTGCGATCAAGCGCGTAAACTGGATCATCACGGATTGGTACCGCACGCAGTTTTACTACGATTCGGGCGCGTGGCGCGCCACGTGGGATGGAGAGGGCGGGGGCGCGCTCCTGAACCAATGCCCGCATAATTTGGACCTGCTCCAATGGATATGCGGCATGCCCGCAAGCGTTACGGCGTTCGTCCATGAGGGAAAGTGGCATGATATTGAGGTGGAAGACGACGTGACAGCCTATTTGACATATCCAAACGGAGCCACGGGCGTATTCATCACCACAACGGGCGATGCGCCCGGTACAAACCGCTTTGAGATAACCTGCGAGATGGGCAAGCTGGTGCGTGAAAATGGAGGGCTGACGCTATATCGGAACGCTCAGAGCGATATCGCCTTTTGCAAGGCGGCCAAGCAAGCGTTTGCCAAACCTGATTGCACCGTGTCCGCGGTGGAAACGGACGGGTCCAATCCACAGCATAGGGGCGTGCTGAACGCGTTTGCGGCCAATGTCCTGCGCGGCGAACCGCTGACGGCGCGCGGGGAAGAGGGCATCGAAAGCCTGACGCTGTCAAACGCGATGCATCTGTCCGCATGGCTGAAAAGGCCTGTCGAACTGCCGCTGGAGGAGGAGGTGTTCCTCGCGGAGTTGAACAGGCGGCGCGAGACGTCACGGCGGAAAGAAGCCGAAAGCGGAAACTTTTTGACACATAGGGAGGAAACGTATGGCAGTTGAGGGCATGCGCTATGCGCCCAAGGGTAAACCCGCGCGTATCGTGGCGCCGGGTGAATTTGTGGTGGGGGCGATGGCGCTTGATCATGATCATATTTATGGCATCTGCAACGGCTTGACCGAGGCGGGCGCCACGCTGAAGTGGGTCTATGATCCAGACCCGCAAAAGGTACGGGCGTTTCAAAAGGCGTTCCCCCAGGCGAAAGCGGCCCAAGGGGAGGCGGATGTGCTTTCGGATGCCGAAGTACGGTTGGTGGCCGGCGCCGCGGTCACCAGCAAGCGATGCGGCCTGGGCCTGCGCGTGATGGAGGCGGGCAAGGACTATATCACGGACAAGGCGCCGCTGGTCTCGCTGCGGCAGCTGGAGGCGGCCAAGGCGATGGCGGGCAGGACCGGCCGAAAATACATGGTCTATTATTCCGAACGGCTGCATTCGGAGAGCGCGGTATACGCGGGGCAGTTGATTGAGCAGGGCGCGATCGGCCGCGTGCTGCAAACGATAGGCTTGGGGCCGCACAGGCTTAGCGCGTCCATTCGCCCCGGGTGGTTCTTTGAAAAGGCGCAATATGGCGGCATTCTGTGCGATATTGGCAGCCACCAGGTGGAGCAGTTTCTGTTCTACACCGGCGCGAAGGACGCCATCGTAACGCGCAGCCAGGTTGCCAACTATCATCACCCTGAGTATCCCGAGCTGGAGGATTTCGGCGACGCGATGCTGGTGGGCGACAACGGCGCGACCGGGTATTTCCGTGTGGATTGGTTCACGCCGGACGGCCTTTCCGCATGGGGAGACGGCCGTATGATCATTTTGGGCACGGAAGGGTATATCGAACTGCGAAAGTATGTAAACATAGCCGAGAATCAGGCGGGGGATCATGTGTTTCTTGTGAACAAGGATGGGGAACGGCACTTTGCGGTCAGCGGTCAGGTGGGGTACCCGTTTTTTGGGCAGTTGATCGCGGACTGCATGCACCGCACGGAGACCGCGATGACGCAGCTGCATGCCTTTAAAGCCGCGGAACTATGCGTGCGCGCGCAGATGCAAGCGGTTACACTATTTGGTGCGCGGCAAATCGTGTAGTCTAAGACAAGGGTTGTATCGAACGGTGGACAAGAGGGATAAAGCGCGAGGCTGTATCAACTTTGGCATTCTCACAAAGCCCTATGTATGCCGCAGCGCCCACGAAAACGAATGTTTTCATGGGCGCCGTCTTAGGCTAACCCCGCTGCTTAAAGCGGTGCTCTTTTTTTCTCTGATCAATACTTGCGCTTGCGGGCGGCTTCCGCCTTCTTCTTGCGCTTCACGCTGGGCTTTTCATAATGTTCACGTTTGCGTACTTCAGCGAGAACACCAGCGCGGGCGCACTGGCGCTTGAACCTTCTCAGAGCGCTCTCCAGGGATTCGTTTTCCCTAATACGGACTTCAGACACTGTTAATCCCTCCCCTCCGCTCATCTACCGCTGTTTCCAGCGGACACGCGAGCTATTATACCGCGTTTCTAGATGTGCGTCAACCTATATTGCAATAATTTTTTCACCGGTGTTTACATTTTCTTAGTTTCTTAGTCTATCTTTGGGGAAAGCTTTTTTCCGCCAAGGATATGAATGTGCAGGTGCCCTACCTCCTGACACGCGTCCGCGCCACAGTTGGATATGACGCGGAACCCGGTCTTATCCAGACCAAGCCGGGCGGCCACCTCCGCGACGGTTCGAAATAAGTGGGCCAGCGAACTATCATCCAACGCGCGCGCCGCCAAGATATTCTCGGCGTGGCGCTTGGGGATGACCAGCACATGCACAGGCGCTTTGGGCGCCATATCGTGAAATGCCAGCACGCTCTCATCCTCATATACCGTCTTCGCGGGGATTCTTCCCTCCGCGATTTTGCAGAAGACGCAATCCTCCAAATCTTTTTCACCTCTTTTCGTGGAAAACGCTACCATATATAGAACGGCACTTGCGCGTTTTTTCATCCCAAAAAAATTATAAAAAACGCTTATATGCCCGCATCTGTTCGGTAAGCGCCCTGATATAGGCTTGGCAGTCCGCATCTTCCCAAAGAAGCTCGGCCGCTGCCCGGGCCGCAAGGACAAACTCTTTGGCCAGGCCGCCCATTCCGCTTGGCATCAGCGGGCAGACGGGCCACGCCCGCACGTCCATGTCAACGTTGACGCCTGCCGCCGTGGCATAGGGCGAAAGAGGAAAGATACGGCAGGCGAGCGGGCGGTCGCCGCGCGGGCAGCGGCCGTCGCAGGTGAGAAAGCGCAGCGCGCGGCCGCGGACGGACACCCGGCTGTTGCAGATAGAAGCCCAGCCCGGGCAG
Source organism: Bacillota bacterium (assembly GCA_009787135.1). GTDB lineage: Bacteria > Bacillota > Clostridia > Christensenellales > Aristaeellaceae > Avichristensenella. The sequence goes on from WRGP01000213.1 coordinate 12,492, forward strand.
GGATCGTAGAGAGCTTCCTCGCCGGGGAAGAGGAACATGCCGCCCTTCCCATCCTCATCCGGCCGGCAGCATGCCGCGTCACACAGCGTGCCGCAGTCACGCCGGAGCGGCGTTGGGTTCTGAAACAGCGCCCGCGCCGCGCGGATCCTGTGAGCTTGCGTCATTGCAGAGTTTTACCTCCTGTTGTATAATATATAGAAACAAGCAGGGTAACGTAGTAAGGGGGTGCCCACATGCGGCTTACGCCTGTGCCGTGCGAGGTCGAGATCCATGCTCATGCGGGTGTTGGCGGCACGGTAATGCTCGGCCTCCTTGCGGACCTTCAGGATGCGCTGCGCCGTCGGTATGCGGGGCAGGCGCAGACGGTATACTTAGACCCGCCGTTTCATACGGGCAAGGATTATGTCCTGCGCCAGCGTTGCGGCGAGAAGGGCTGGCGGACGGG
>WRGP01000214.1 GCA_009787135.1 Bacillota bacterium
GCGTGGCGGGCAAACGCGTCCTCGGCCACGGCCAGTGCCCGCGCATCCTTTGCCAGCAGCACAAGCCCGCCGGTCATCACATCCAGCCGATGACAGGCGTATGCCGGCCCTCCGGCGTGACGGCCGCAAAGCGCCTCCACCGAGCCCTCCCCCTGCACGGGCATACCCTGCCGTTTATTTATGACAATATATTTTTCATCCTCAAAGATGACCTCCAGCGGCGCGGCAGCGCTTTTGCGCGCGTATACGCATAACACGTCGCCCGCGGATACAAGGGTATCCGGGGCGATGCGCTGTCCGTTTCGCTTGACGTCCCTGCGGCCAAAAGCATCCCGGAGGGACCATGCGGGAAGTTCCGGCAAAAGCCGCGCCAGCGCCTTGTCCGCGCGCGATTTTGGGCAGTCAGCCGGAACGATGCGGGTGTATATATTCAATAGGCCTCCTCTGAAAACAGCCGCCAAGCCGCCGATATACAACGCTCCGGGGAGCGCTAATGCAGCCTCCCCACGTTTCTGCGGACGGAGAAGTGCCGGCCGACTGCCGACCAGGGGGCAATCCACCGCGGCGTCCTGACGCTCATCTCCAGCAGCGCGTTTTCAATATGCGCCGTGGGCAGCACGCAGAGCATGCCGGCCATGACATCATGCAGCACCTCCAGCGTAGCGCCCTGCTTTAAGAGCATGCGCAGATCGCCGGCAGCCTCTTCGGGATCCAGCTCGGGCCTGAGCGCGCCCCTCAGAGCAAGGCTGAGCTTCTGATGCGCCGGCAGCTCCTCGGGCAGAATGCCGTTCATGGACCCGGCCAACTGGTTTGGCGTTACGGACGGAAGCTGAAACCCGCCCTGGCTGGCCAGCGTGCCAACGAGCGACTCGGGCGCGGCCAAGTCCTCATGCAGGAGCAGGTTGCAGCCCGCGACGGCTGTGCAGTCAAACGCGGCCTCCAGATAGTTCCGCGCCAAGCGTTCGGTTTCCGGCGTATGGCGGGTTTGCAGCACTTCTTCGATGAACCGCTGCTTGGGCAGCCTGTCGTCCAGAAAACCACTCAGGTACAAAAGCCCATGCATCATGCCGTCAAAGACGAAGATACGGCTTCGCCGCTCCATATGGCAGGCGCGCGTCAGGATTTCCGGCAGAGCCTGTATCAGCGCGCCGTCCAGCCGGCAGCAGGGCCTCTCCTGAAAGACGCCCACATCACACCAAAGCCTGCGCTTGAGCGTAAACGCGGCCTCAAATTCTGAAACAGTTCCTAAAAAAACACGCCCGTCTCCGATAAGCATGCGCTCGACAAGCGTATGCTCCTGTAGGGACAGGCAGTCCGCGTCGTCCTTGAGGGTACCCATGACCTGCCGCCTGGCGGCGCGGCGCAGCAACATATTGCTGGGCGCGTGCGGGACATTCACCCATCCCTCGTCTATCAGTTCTGTGAGCAGGTCGATCGAATAAGCGTCGATCACGCCCGCACAGGGCGCCTGGCTTGAAATGCCGTTCAAGCAGGCCTCCCAGCGCGCGGCCTGCATTTGCGCGCGCGCGCGGTCCGGCCAGCTTTCCTCCTGAAAGTCAATATAGCGTTTCATAAAGCCTCCCCCTGCCGGTTACAGCCTTTTCCTATGTTGTGTCCATCCAGACACACACATTATACCGTGTCCTTTTGGGCTGTCAAGGCAAATGACAGTCTTTGGCAATACAAAACCCGCCTGGTCATTTATCCACAAATTTTTCCGTATAGGCTTGCATGCACCGCTGAATCAACCGCTGCGCCTCCACGGCCGAACCGAACGAACGCACGACCGTTACCTTGTTTTCCAGCGTTTTGTATACCTCAAAGAAGTGCTGCATTTCGTCCACGGTATGCGTGGGCAGCTCGTCAATGTCATCGTATTCCGCCATGGAAGGGTCGTGCACGGGCACGGCAATGATCTTTTCATCGCGCGATTGATCGTCTACCATGCGCATAACGCCGATGGGCCTGCAGTCCACCAGGGTCATCGGCAGGATTGCCTCTTGGCAGAGCGCCAGCACGTCGAGCGGGTCGTTATCGTCGGCATAGGTCCGTGGGATAAAGCCATAGTTGGCCGGGTAATGCGTGGAGGTATAGAGCACGCGATCCATCCGCAGCAAGCCCGTCTCCTTGTCCAGTTCGTATTTGTTCTTGCCGCCCTTGGATATCTCGATGACGGCGCAAAAGATCTCCGGCGTAATACGCTCAGCCGCGATGTCATGCCAAATGTTCATACATGGCTCCTTTCTAATAGGCCTTCCAGCCTTTTCTCGATGGAAACGAGCATCTGCCTGTTGCTTTCCAGCTTCTCGCGCGTTTGCCGGATGAGCTGTGCGGGCGCTTTGGCGAGGTAGCCCTCGTTTGATAGCATGCTCTCCGCGCGGCTTATTTCCATTGCCACGGAAGCCTTTTCCTTCTCCAGCCGGGCGGTTTCTTTTTCAAAATCCACCAGATCGCCCAGCGGGATGAGGATTTCCGCGGCCGGACATACGGCGGAGACTGTCTTTTCCCGCACATTTTCATCGGCCTTCAGGATTTCCATAGCACTCCCGCCGCACAGGCGCAAAAGGGCGCTTTCAGAGGATGCGAGCGCCTCGGCCCATGCTTCACCGGCGGGCCGAAGCATCAGCCGTACGCGGCGGGAGGGCTCTACCTTCATCTCCGCGCGCACGCCCCGCACGGCGCGGATGGCCTCAATGACACCGCCGCAGGCAGCCGCTTCCGCGGGAAACTCATAAGCCGGATCCGCTACCGGCCAATCCGCCAGCATAATGGTGCCCTCCGTGCCGGGAAGCTTGAGCCAGACGGACTCGGTGAGGAACGGCATGATGGGATGCAGCAAGCGGAGAAGGCCCTTGAGCCCATAGAGCAGCACGGCCTGCGCGGTCTTCTTCTGCTCCGGCACGCCGTCCATCAGGCGAGGCTTTGCCCACTCGATGTACCAGTCGCAAAATTCGCTCCAGGCGAACTCATAGACGCGCTGCGCGGCCAGGCTCGGGTCGCACGCCTCGATGTTTACGGTGATATCGCGCACGCAGGCGTTCAGCCGCGTGAGAATCCACTTGTCCGCGAGCTCCAGCGGCTTGCCCTTAAGCGGCTCGGCCTCATCCAAGTTCATGAGCACAAAGCGCGAGGCGTTGTACACTTTGTTGGCAAAGTTGCGGGCAGCCTCGACCTTATCCAGCGAGAAATTGATGTCATTGCCCGGCGCCAGGCCGAACACGAGCGCGAAGCGGAGCGCGTCCGCGCCATACTGCTCAATGATATCAAGCGGGTCGATGCCATTATCCAGCGACTTGGACATCTTGCGGCCCAGCGCGTCCCGCACGAGGCCGTGAATAAGCACCGTATGGAACGGCGTTTGGCCCATCTGTTCCACGCCGGAAAAGATCATGCGCGCCACCCAGAAGAAGATGATGTCATACGCCGTCACCAGTACGCTGGTGGGGTAGAAGTATTTCAGGTCCTCCGTTTCCTCCGGCCAGCCCAGCGTGGAGAAGGGGAACAGCGCGGAGGAGAACCAGGTGTCCAGCACATCCTCATCCTGCCGCATGGGCCGCCCACACTTTGGGCAGGTCTCCACCGCCGCGCGCGCGACAACCATCTCCCCGCAGGCGTCACAATAGTACGCCGGAATGCGATGGCCCCACCATAGCTGGCGGGAGATGCACCAATCGCGGATGTTTTCCATCCAGTTAAGATAGTTCTTTTCAAAGCGCGGCGGCACAAAGCGGGTCTTCCGTTCCTTCACCACCGCAACAGCCGGCTTTGCGAGCGGCTCCATGCGCACAAACCATTGGAGGGACGTCAGCGGCTCCACAGTCTTGCCGCAGCGGTAACAAGTGCCCACGTTATGCGTGTGGGGCTCCACCTTCACGAGCAGGCCCAATTTTGTAAGCTCCTCCACCACGAGCTTTCGGCATTCCAGCGCCCGCATGCCCGCATAGGGCCCGGCCAGCTCGTTCATGGCGCCGTCGTCCCGCATGACGCGGATGAGCGGAAGGTTATGGCGCTGCGCCACTTCGAAATCATTTGGGTCATGCGCGGGCGTCATCTTCACGGCGCCGGTGCCGAATGCTCGATCCACGTATTCATCAAACACCACGGGAATGGGGCGGTTCAGAATTGGCAGCATGACGTTTTTGCCGGCCAGGCGGCTGTAACGCCCGTCTTCGGGATGCACGGCCACGCCGCTGTCGCCGAGCATGGTCTCCGGCCGCGTTGTCGCGATGATCACGCCCTCGGAACCGTCTTCGCCAGGGTAGCGGATATGCCACAGGTTTGCGCGCTGCTCCTCAAAGACCACCTCAATATCCGACAGGGTGGTCCTGCAGTTCGGGCACCAATTGATGATGCGCTCGCCGCGATAGATGAGCCCCTTTTCATACAGGCGCGCGAACACCTCCGTGACCGCGCGGCTCATGCCCTCGTCCATGGTAAAGCGCTCGCGCGTCCAGTCGCAGCTGGTGCCAATGCGGCGAAGCTGTTCTACGATGGTGCCGCCGTACTTCTCCTTCCACGCCCAGGCGCGCTCCAGAAACTTCTCACGGCCGACATCCTGCTTGGTGAGCCCTTCCTTGGCAATCGCGGCCACGATGCGCGCCTCCGTGGAGATGGCCGCGTGGTCCGTGCCGGGCAGCCACAGCGTTGGGTCGCCCTTCATGCGGTGGTAGCGGATGAGAATATCCTGCATGGTGCTGACCAGGGCATGGCCGATATGCAGCTGGCCCGTGACGTTGGGCGGCGGCATCATGATGGTGAACGGCTTCCTGCCCGGCACGCGCTTGGCGGTGAAACAGCCGCTTTCCTCCCAGTGTTTGTACATCTCGGCCTCGAACCGCTGCGGTTGATAGGCCTTTGGCATTTCTTGCTCCACGGTATCCCTCCTACCCTATACGCAATGTGCGCAAAAAGCCGCGTCCATCCAAAGGACGGACGCGGCTCCGTGGTACCACCTTTATTCCCGGCTTAACCGGCTTAGGCCGCTATAACGCGCGGACACGCACTGGCTACGCGCCGGCCTGCCTTGGCCGGATTCGCCCATGACCCTCCGAAGCGACCTTCCGCGCGATCCTTCCCAAGCGGCCTTACAGCCTGTGAACCGCCCTCTCTTCAGGCGACTCGCGCGTACTCCTCTTCTTCAACGGGAAACTATTATAATAATATAGTATGGAGGATAACGGGAAAAAAGTCAAGGGTATCACGAAAATTCACGCCAAACGCACGAATGGCTATACGCACAATTGGGCGCCGTTCTCCATACGCGTTCCCTTTATTCCCCCAGATATCTCTCCCCATCGCCATACTTCTCAATAATATAATCAATATCCTTATCGCCCCGGCCAGACAGATTCGCCAGAATCGCACCCTGCTTATTCTCCTTCGCGTACCGCATCGCAAACGCTACGGCATGAGCGCTCTCCAACGCGGGGATAATCCCTTCGTAACGGGACAGTTTGTAGAACGCCTCCACGGCTTCCACATCCCCCGCGGCCTCATAGCGGATTCGGCCCTGGTCGCGCAGAAACGCGTGCTCCGGCCCCACACCGGGGTAATCCAGCCCGCTCGCGTTGGAATACACGGGCGCGCAAGAATCGTCCTCATTGAGCAAAAACATGGACTGAAAGCCGTGCAAAACGCCGTTTCGCCCATAGGTGAGCGTCGCGGCATGCTCGCCAAGCCGTGTGCCGACGCCCAGCGGCTCCACGCCATACAGGTCCACAGGATCCGCCAAAAAGGGCGTGAGCATGCCGGCCGCGTTGCTCCCGCCGCCCACACAGGCGCATACCGCGTCCGGAAGAAAACCGGTCATCTCCGCAAACTGCTCGCGCGCCTCAATGCCTACAACCATCTGGAAATCACGCACCATCTGCGGAAAGGGATGCGGCCCTACCGCCGAACCAATGCAATAAATTGAATCCTCATAATGTTCCAAATAACTCTCAAACGCGGAATCCACGGCCTCTTTTAAAGTCTTCAGGCCAAAGGATACAGGCACTACCTTGGCGCCCAATACCTTCATGCGCGTCACATTGGGCGCTTGCTTGGCAATGTCCACCTCGCCCATGTGTATTTCGCACTCCATACCAAAATACGCCGCCGCCGTCGCAAGCGCCACGCCGTGCTGGCCCGCGCCCGTCTCGGCGATCAGCTTCTTTCTGCCCATGTACTTGGCCAGCAGCGCCTCGCCCATGCAATGGTTGAGCTTGTGCGCGCCCGTGTGGTTCAGATCCTCGCGCTTGAGGTAGATCTGCGCGCCGCCCATCAGCCTGGACAGCCGCTCACAGTGGTATACGGGCGTGGGCCTGCCTTGGAATTCACGGCGGATACGCCGCAGCTCATTGATAAACTGCGCGGAATGGCAGATGGTCTGATAAGCTTCCGCAATCTCCTTGAGCGCTTCCTTCAGCTTATCTGGCACGAACGTGCCGCCATAGGGGCCGAAATATCCTTTTTCGTCCGGGTAGTTTCGAAGGTATGTGCGGTAATCCACAGGTATCTCCCCTTTATTGATGAAGCCGCCCCCTGGGGCGTATTTGAAAACTTCGAAACATGCATGCCGGGCATCTTTCCATTTTCAAACACACCCTTGCGGGACAGCCTCGAAATCAAGCCCTTTTGTATCCCCGGATCATTGCCATGGTATCCTGGCGTAGCCTATCACGTCATTGGGGAGCAGGCTCAGGATTTTGAACACGAGCCGCATCGCGCTGACGGACATTTCTTCCTCCGCCCAAGCGGATATCTCCTCTTCGCTCGCCGCGCCGGGGTGGAAGAATTCCATCTCGCCGCTTGCGGGATCAAACGGCGCGCCCTGCGGGTCGCCCGTGGCCACGGCGCAATCCAAGGTAATCAGCGGTATGGCTTCCTCGTTTATGATGACGTTCACGTCCACCTGCGTGCCAATCGCCACGTCCGCCCCTTCCGACTGCGTGGAAGAGATCCAGCGCGCCTCAACCCCATTTGTTTCGCCATTTGTGTCATCCTCTTTGACGAGCAGCCGCAGGGTGCCCTCGGTCGTGGCGGCGCGGCCGAGCGCAATCGTCTTGCTTGTGCAATCAAGCAAAATGTGGGCGACAATATCGCCTTCCTCCATAGCGGAAAGCGCAACGCTCCAATAGCGGTTTTCGTCGGCCCGGCTCACCCCCATTGTCGTGCGCTCCGGCTTTGGCGCCTGAATTTCCAGCGCAAATCCGCTCATTTCCGAACCAAAAGTAGCCCTAAGGAAAATTTGTTCGCCTTCCGGCAGCCATTCAAGGTACAAATCAGCCGGTTCCTCCTCCGGCGTAACGGCGGCCTGCGCCATGCTGGTCACAATATTTCCATCCTCGTCATAGCATTCGGCGTAGTACACGCTAAGCCCGAGATCCTCCTCCCGCAGCGCGGAAAGGGATGTCCGCAACTCTTCCAGCGCCGCCTTGACCTGCGAGAGCGTTTCCTCATCGGACGGCATTTCTATTTCTTCATCTTCCATCATTAAGAGGGTTGGCACCATCCATGAATTCGTATAGTCGATCACGCCCATCCAGTACGCGTCGCTTTCCTTCAAGCCGGAGAGGAAAATATCCGCCAGATCCAGCAGCTCTTCCTGGGTGATATCATATACCGTCGCGGACGCGGCGTTGACGTTAAACACGGAGCTAATCTTTCCTTCATACGCCTCGCCGACAACCGCGCTTTCCGACCACGCCGTCAGCGCCGGGCGCAGGGTGTCCAGCACTTCGGGCAGCGCTTCCACGATCTTGGCTAACGAGTTTCGCCTTTGCGCCATGGAGGCTTGCAATGACGTGGCGATCGTGCCGCTTGGAATACCCTTCATGGTTTCCAGAAGGGAGAACGCGTTCTGGATCGTCCGCGCGAATTCCTCCGGCCCTTCTATGGCTATAGGCCGCGGCAAGTAAGACGCGTCTTGATAGATGTTTTCCCCCGCTATGACCGTATCGGAAACGAGCGCGGGCTGATCCTGCATGTACCAGCCATAGCTGCTGTAGGACAGGCCGCCGTCCGTGCCATAGCGGCCGGCAAACTTAATCGCGCCGAACAGCGACGCGATGATATCGTTGGTTTCTTTCTCGTCAATCAACTGGGGGCTCGCCTTCCAGGTTGCCTTTGCCTCGTAGGATACCTCGCGGCCCGCCTTGACAGCCGCGCCAAGCGTACCCTCCTCCTCAAACACCGCTGCCAGCGCCAGCGGAGCCTGTACCATGACCATGGCGGCGGCCAGAAGGATTGCCAGCAGCTTTGCCTTGCGTTGCATTACCTCACGCTCCCGTCTTTTCTAGATTTGGCATAATTATACCATGCGATTATAGCCGTGTCCAGCTATCGTCCGCCGGGTTTTTCCAAAAAGCCTCCAGCTTGCGGATGTCGTCCGGCTTGATGTACCCCTCCTGCGCGGCCACCTCCGCCAGCGTATGAAAGTCCGTCAACGAGATATTCCGCACGTCCGCGTCCATCAGCCGCTTTTCGCCCTTTTCCATGCCGTAGGTGAAGATGGAGGCGATGCCCAGCACGCGGGCGCCCGCGTCCCGCAGGGCCTGGACCGCGTCCACGGCGGAGCCGGCTGTGGAGATGAGATCTTCTATAACCACGACCCTTTGGCCCCTGTCTATTTTGCCTTCGATTTGGTTGCCGCGGCCATGATCTTTGGCCTTGGCGCGCACATAGGCCATGGGTAGATTGAGAAGCTCGGCGACCAGGGCCGCGTGGGGGATGCCCGCGGTGGCCGTGCCGGCGACCAGTTCGCAGCCGGGATAGTGCGTGCGGAGCAGCTCCGCCAGGGCGGCTTCCACCTGCCGGCGCACCTGGGGGTAGGAGAGCACAAGGCGGTTGTCGCAGTAGATGGGCGAAAGTATGCCGCTGGCCCATGTGAAGGGCTTGGCCGGGCTTAGGAAGACGGCTTTGATGCCGAGCAGGGCTTTGGCGATTTCTTTTTTCATGCTAGGCTCTCCTCGCGTGTTTTATACGCCGACAAAGTCGGCCTGAACTTGGCGGTATGCTTTTACGGGATCGTCCGACGCGGTAATGGGGCGGCCTACGACGATATAATCCGCGCCAATCTCCCGCGCCTGCCGCGGCGTGGTGACGCGCGCCTGATCCTCCCCATTTACGCTTGCGGCCGGATAGCGGATGCCGGGCGTGACGATCACAAAACCCTTTCCGCAGGCGTCCTTGACAAGGCGCGCCTCCAGCGGCGAGCAGACGACGCCGTCAAGCCCGGCGGCCTTGGCGTTCTTCGCGTAGTGCGGCACGGCGTCGTTCATAGGGGCGCCAATGAGGAGCTCGTCCCGCAGGGCGGCCGGGCTTGTGCTGGTTAGCTGCGTTACGGCGATCAGCTTGGCGGCGCCGCCGCCTCCGCTGAGCAGGCCCTCGCGGGCAGCTTCCATCATGGCGCGCGTGCCGGCGGCGTGCACGTTGAGTATGTCCGCGTGAAGCGGCGCGAGGTTGCGCATGGCGCTTCGCACGGTGCTGGGGATATCGTGCAGCTTCAGGTCCAGAAACACGGGATGGCCCAGCGCCTTGATCTCGCGGACAATGTCCGGCCCCTCGCCGTAGAACAGCTCCATGCCGATCTTGAGGAACGGCTTTTCGCCCGTGAAGCGCCGCAGGAACGCGAGGGTGTCTTGCTTGGTGGGAAAATCGCAGGCGATGATGACATCCTTCATGCGTGAGCCCTCCCTATGATGCTTTGTATATCCCGGATGCCGTACGCGGCCATTTTGACGGGCAGGTCGTCCAGAATTTTTTCGCATGCCCATGGATCGACAAGGTTTTGACTGCCGATTTGCACGGCGGCGGCCCCGGCGGAGATCATCTCCAGCACGTCGTCCGCCGTGCGGATGCCGCCGATGCCGATGATGGGGATGCTCACCCGCTCGTACACCTGATACACCATGCGCAGCGCCACAGGCTTGACGGCCGGGCCGGAAAACCCCGCCATCTTTGTGGAGACGACGGGCTTGCCGCTAGCCGGGTCAATCACCATGCCAAGCAGCGTATTGATCAGCGACAGGCCGTCCGCGCCCGCCGCCTCACAGGCAGCGGCGATATCGGCGATGTCGGTCACGTTGGGCGAAAGCTTCATGAACACAGGCTTTTTGCACGCGGCTTTCACCGCGCGGCAGACGGAAGCGGCGCCCTCGGGCGTGACGCCAAAGGCCATACCGCCGTGGCGCACGTTGGGGCAGGAGACGTTGACCTCCAAAATGGCCGCGTCGCTGCGCTCGTCAAAATGCCGGGCCGTGGCTACGTATTCCTCTATGCCGAAGCCTGAGATGTTGGCGATGACCACGCCCCCAAATACCGCGCGCAGTTTCGGCATCTCCTCCGCGGCCACTGCGGGCGCGCCTGGGTTTTGCAGGCCGATGGCGTTGAGCATGCCGCCAAAGCACTCCGCGATACGGGGCGCCCTGTTGCCAAAGCGCGCGTCCCATGTCGTGCCCTTGAGCGCGACGGCGCCCAGCCGGTTGATATCGTAGAAGCGGGCCATTTCATAGCCGAAACCGAACGTGCCGCTGGCCGGGATGATGGGATTGGGGAGCGTGACGCCGCCAAGGGCTACCGAAAGCATTCGCAAGACACCTCCCCGCTGAAGAATACGGGGCCTTCCAGGCAGACGCGTTTATTCCCCGCCAGCGTTTGGCAAGTGCAGCCCATGCATGCGCCAAAGCCGCAGCCCATGCGCTCCTCAAAGGAGAGCTGGCCGTCCCCGCCCAGGCCGTGCACGGCTTTTAGCATGGCCTTGGGGCCGCAGGCGAAGTAATAATCGTACGCCATGGTTTTGAGCGCGTCGGTGACAAGGCCCTTCATGCCCGCCGTACCGTCCATGGTGCAGACGGCGACATCCGCGCCTAAGGAGCGCAGGAGCGTTTCATAAAACACGTCCTCAGCGGACGCGAAGCCAAGGGCGCACGTGACGCGCTCGCCCGCGAGCGTTTCCATAAGGCCCACCAGCGGCGGCAGGCCCGCCCCGCCGCCCACCAGCGCGATGCTTTTCCCGCGTGCCGGGGCCACGTCAAACCCGTTTCCAAGGCCCACAAGCAGGTCAAGCGTTTCACCGGGCCGCATGCCGGCCATTTGCCGTGTGCCCGCGCCAACAACCTTGTAGACCAGGGTCATGCGGCCTTGTTCGCGGCGGCAGACGCTGATGGGGCGGCGCAGGTACAGGCCGTTTAGCTGGATGTTGACAAACTGCCCGGGGCGTGAGAGGGCTGTGGTGTCGCCTGTGAGGGCCAATTCGTAAACATCGCGGGCGATGGGGAGATTGGTTACGATGGTATAGATGCCTTGTGTGGGCATGGGCGGCTCCTTCCTTCTGCCTCACGGCAGGGTTGGACGGCTTGTCGTTATACTCGCGCACAGTCAGCCCAAAGAGGCGCAGCAAGCGGAATTCATCGTCCTCCTCCGCCATGCCGCGGCCGCCGGTGAGCGGATAGGGTATGACGGCTATTCCATCCCTTCTCCGTAAACGATCCTGCCATGGTACCAGGTGGTCACCACTTTGCCTGTCAGCTCCCTATCGGCAAACGGCGTGCTCCGCCCTCTGGAAAGGAAGCGCTCCGGATCCACCCGCCAGGTAGCCTTCCTATCCAACGCGGCCAAATCAGCGGGCATGCCCTCGGCGATGGATACCTCCCGTCCAAGGATGCGGCCGGGCGCGCCGGTCAGCTTCTCCAGCAGAAAAGGGAGGCCGCACAGGCCCTTTTTCACCAGCGCTGTGTAGCAGGCGGCAAAAGCGGTCTCAAACCCTACGACCCCGAACGCGCTGCCCGCAAGGCCGTTTGCCTTTTCCGCAGCGGTGTGCGGGGCATGGTCCGTGGCAATGCAGTCAATCGTGCCATCCAGCAGGCCCTCGATGATCGCCTCACGGTCTTCGGCGGCGCGCAAAGGCGGGTTCATCTTAAACCGGCCATCATCCGCCGTGATATCCTCGTCACAGAAAACGATCTGGTGCGGCGTGCATTCGCAGGTGACGGGCAGGCCCTCGGCCTTCGCCCGCCTGAGCAGCGCCACGCTCTCCCTGGCCGAGACATGGCACACATGGTACGAAACGTTCGTTTTGCGGACCAGCGCCAGGTCCCGCTCGATTTGCCGCCACTCGGATTCGCCCGTGATGCCGGGCACGCCAAATCTTCTTGCCGCGGCGCCGTCATGCACGCAGCCGCCGGGCGCGACCAGGTTTTCGTCCTCGCAGTGAGCGGCCAGCAGCCGTCCCGCCTTCGCGGCGCGGGCCATGGCTTGTTCCATGACGGCGTCTTGCCGCACGCCTTTTCCGTCGTCTGAGTAGCCTATCACATGGGGGGCGAGCGCCTCAATGTCGGCAAGCGCCTGCCCTTTCCGGCCGCGGGTTATCGCGCCAAAGGGCAATACCTCAATTATAGCGTCCGTGCGGAGGATCGCGGCCTCTTTGGAGAAGTGGTCAAGGGAATCCGGCGCGGGGCTGAGGTTTGGCATGGCGCATACGGTGGTAAATCCCCCGGCCGCCGCCGCCCGGGTGCCTGTACGTATCGTTTCCTTATAGGAAAAGCCGGGCTCCCGCAGGTGCGCGTGCAGGTCAATGAAGCCGGGCGAGAGGATGTACCCCGTCAGGTCGCGCACGCTTGCCGCCGGGCAGTCTATCGCTTGCGCGACGCGGGCGATCCAAGGGCCCTCCAGCAGCACATCCCGCCGCTTACATTGCCCGCCTGAACTGATCAGCCCATTTTTCAGCAGGGTTAGGCTCCATCCGCTCATACGCGTTATCCTCCAGCGCCCAATGCAGGGTGGCCATGCGCACGTATACGCCGTTTTCCATCTGTTTGAAGATGCGCGACTTTTCGCACTCCACGGCCTCGTCCGCGATCTCCACGCCGCGGTTAACCGGCGCGGGGTGCATGATGATGGCGTGCTTTCGCATGGCCCGCACCCGCTCCATCGTCAAGCCGTACTTGGCATGGTAGGCGCCTACGTCCAAGCAGCCCTTCGTGGTATGGCGCTCAAACTGGATGCGCAGCATCATCACCACGTCGGCGGTGCGGACCGCGTCTTCCAGCGGCTCGCACGCGTACCCCTCGTCAAGGAATTCCGCGGGGCCCGACACAACGGGGTGCATGCCCAAGCGGCGCATG
>WRGP01000215.1 GCA_009787135.1 Bacillota bacterium
CAAGCCGGTCTATGGGAGGGATAGGAAGCATGGCGAGGCTGTTTGGCACAGACGGGGTTCGCGGGATCGCGAACGGGGACCTTACATGTGATTTGGCGTTCAAACTGGGGCAGGCCGGGGCCAGGGTGCTCGCGTCGTCCGTGCACAGGCCGACCATCCTGATCGGCAGGGATACGCGCATCTCCGGTGAGATGCTGGAGGCTGCCATGGTTGCGGGCATATGTTCCCAGGGCAGCCGCGCCGTGCTGCTGGGCGTGCTGCCCACGCCGGGCATCGCGTACCTGACGCGGCTGTATGAGGCGGACGCGGGCGTGGTCATTTCCGCCTCGCATAACACCGTGGAATATAACGGCATCAAGTTTTTTGACAAGAATGGGCATAAGCTCCCGGACGCGCTGGAGGACGAGATAGAGGCGCTCATTTCACAGGGGCCCAATGGCGCGCCCGGGCCCACCGGCAGGGCCGTTGGCCGGCCGGTGCGGCAAATGAACGCGGGTCGCCAGTATGTTGAGTTTCTAAAGGGAACCGCCGCCTGCCGGCTGGACGGGCTGCACATTGTGCTGGACTGCGCGCACGGCGCGGCCTCACAGGTGGCGCCGTTGGTGTTTACGGAGCTTGGCGCGCAGGTGAGCGCGTTTTACCACGAGCCTGATGGCACGAACATCAACGAAAACTGCGGCAGTACGGATCCGGCCAGGCTGCAGGAGCTCGTCAGCGAGCTGGGCGCGGACGCTGGCCTTGCGCTGGACGGGGACGCGGACCGGCTCATCGCCGTGGACGAGCGCGGGCAGCTGGTGGACGGCGACCACATCATGGCCATTTGCGCGGTGCACCTGAAGAAAGAGGGAAAGCTGGCGCGCAATACGCTGGTCGCGACCGTGATGAGCAATATGGGGCTTGAGATCGCGATGAAGGAGAACGGCATCACCCTGGCGCGCACCAAGGTAGGCGACCGGTACGTGCTGGAAAAAATGCTGGCCGACGGCTTCACGCTGGGCGGGGAGCAGAGCGGCCACGTGATCTTCCTGCATCACAACACCACGGGCGACGGGCTCATCACGGCGATCCAGCTTATGTGCATCATGGCGCAAGCGAAGGAGTCGTTGTCCAGACTGGCGCGGGTGATGAAGCACATGCCGCAGGCAACCGTAACCGCGCGTGTGCCGGATCACAGGAAGGACGCGTTCGGCCATGATGAGGAGATTGGCGCGCGCGTGAAGGCGTTGGAGGCCAAGTATAAAAACCACGGGCGCACGCTGATTCGCGTGTCGGGCACCGAGCCGCTGGCGCGGGTGATGATCGAAGGGCCGGACCAGCGCGAGATAGAGCAGGACGCGTATGAGCTGGCGCAGTTTATTGAGAGGAGAATGCGGGAGGAGCGGGGATAATAACGGTCTGGTATAACAGACTGTGCGAATTTGGGCGGTCCGCGGCGGCATACGCGCCGGGGACCGTCCATTCTTCCGGATGCGCCGATGCCTATGCCAGCTTTATAATCACAAGCGACGCGGACGAGACAGTCGCGTAGGTATAACTTCCCACGATATCTCCAGTTAGCTGCAAATCCGCGGGGACATCGTCCACGGCAACGACACGCAGGCTGCTGAATGCCGCGAAGCTTGCCGAGGGGTCCGGCGCTTGAAAAGTATTGGTTGAGAATGATCCGCCAAGAGGGTAGCCGTCCAAGGTCAGCTGCAGCGTAACGGTGGCCATGGTGGACGCAACGGACATTGACGCGCTGTATCCGATTAGGTATACGCCCTGCTGCGTGATAGTGAACGTGCCCGTTAGCGGCGATGGAGAAACCGCGTCTCCAACCTGCGTGACCGTATTGAATGGAATCGGAATGTCGTTGCCCGGGTAGACGCCGGAGCCTCTAACCACCCCGAAGATGTTATTGGTCATAGCGGGCCCTTCTGGTCCGGTGGGCCCCGTAGGTCCGGTGGGTCCGGTAGGCCCGGTGGGCCCAGTGGGTCCGGTAGGCCCTCCGGTGGGTCCCGTAGGTCCAGTGGGTCCGGTAGGTCCGGTGGGCCCCGTAGGTCCGGTAGGCCCCGCAGGCCCGGTGGGCCTCGTCCCTCCCGGAGGGATAGGCTCGCAAGATACCCAGGGGAGCTGTCCGCAGCTGTTGGGGCCTAAAGATTCCCCGCAGCCGCGCAAAGCATTCCCACAACCGCCTAAAGAATTGTTTTTATTGTAAAACACGTGAATCACCTCATCAATAATGGAATCCATGATCATTGTATTCACACATTTCAGAAATGTGAGGTGGCTGGCGGGGATTTACCGCAATGCTGTTTACAGCTGATCTCAATCCTCCGTCCAGCCGCGGTACAACTCCGCAATCACCGACTCAATCGGCGCGCGGCCCGTTTCCACATCGCGTACGCCCGGGATTTCCGCCAGCGAGCGCAGCAGCGCGGCGATAGAAACCGACCCGGCGTCGTATTCATAGCAATGCCGGTCTCCTTCGCGGCTGATCATGACCGCGCCGTGAAGGTCGGGTTCTGGTTCCCGCGCGGTAAAGCATAGGAGGCGTTTGTCGCCCGTGAGAAGCGTCAGCGCGTCGTATTTGCCGTCAAAGGCGAGCTTTCCCTTGCTCAGCAGCATAATGCGCTGGGCCATTTCGGTCAGGTCGTCGATGTCATGGCTGGTAACGAGAAGGGTCTTGCCCTCCTCGCGGTTCATGCGCTTGAGGCAGTCAATGATCCTCCGCTTGGCCAGCACGTCCAGACCGAGGGTCGGCTCGTCCAGCAGGATCAGGCTGGGGTCGTGCAGAAGCATCAGCCCCAGGTTGGCGCGCATGCGCTGTCCAAGCGACAGCTCACGGCTGAAGGTGTCCAGAAATTCGTCCAACCCGAGCAAATCACAGGCCATTGTGAACATACGCGCGTACGTCTTATCTTCAATATCCCATACCCGCCGCTTCCATTCAAAGGACGCGCGGACCGGATGGTCCCACCACAGCTCGCTGCGGTTGCCAAAGAGCACGCCGGTCTTTTGCATGATCGGGATGCGGTCCCTCGCGGGGTCTAAACCAAGCGCCGAGACCCGGCCGCTTTGCGGGGCCAGCATGCCGCACAGCAGCTTGAACGTGGTACTTTTGCCCGCGCCGTTCGGCCCGGCATAGGCCACGAACTCGCCCCCGCGGATGGAAAAAGATACGCCGTCCAGCGCGGCGACGCGGCGCGTGCCGCGCCTGAATAAGCCTGCGGGCCTGCCTTGGCTGAATACTTTTGTCACGTTGGAAAGCTCAATTGCGATGTCCGAGGTCGCGATAGCGGCCGCAGCCAAATTTGACATAATGCCTCAATCCTTTCTGAAACGCGTAGGTGGCCGCGCTGAGCAGCGCGGCGGCGATGATCACGGGCAAAAGGAGCGTGACGGGCGCGTCCATTTTGCCCAGCAGGATGTGCGCAGGGAGCCATGCCATCAGGCCCACGGGCACGGCGGTGAAAAGCAGGCCCGCCAGCCATGAGGGCAGGCCGGACAGCGGGTATTTTCCCAGCCCGGAGAATACGTCTATGGCCAGGGAGGAAATCTCTTCGCACGCCGCCGGCTTGTAGAAGGCCGAAGCGCCTGCCAGATACGCCCAGCCCGTCACCACGGCCATGCGGAGCAGAAGGCACGCCAGCAGCAGCAAAAGCCATGCGGGCGTAACGGCGAGCCCAAGGCGCGTGATGGAAACGATGGTGAGCGCCAGGCCGCACAGAAAGCCGCTGTTGCCAGACACGGGCATAAAGCCCTCCGCGAGCAGCTGCATCCACAGCGGCACAGGCTGGATGAGCATATGATCCACCTGCCCGCGCCCCACGCGGCGGCTGATGTGCAGAACGTTGTTGCTGGCAAAGAGCATCGCGTTCAGCCCGTCGGCCAAGGTGAAAAAGCCCAGGAAGAACAGCGCTTCGTCCGCGCTGAGCCCGGCCACGCCCGCAAAGCGCTGTGACAAAAGAAACACGCCGGAGATGGAGGCCACGCTTCCCAGGAGGTCGCTCGCGATGCACAGGGCGCAGGTAAACTTATCCTGCATAAACCACTGCAGGTCCATGCGGGCGTAGAGCTTGTACAGGCACAGAAGACGCCGTATCTTATCCGCCATAGGACACCATCCTTTCCCTGGAGCGTTTGAACCATACAAGCGCCAGCGGCCACAGGATGATATTCCAGAAAACCTGCGCGGCCAGAAGGCGTCCCGCGCTATCCAGCCCCGCGTATAGCGCCAGCGGCGCGCCCGCCAGGGTGCCAAACGGCGAGAGGGCGAGCCAGTCGCCCAGCCCCCAGGGCAGCGCGCGAAAGGGAATCACCGCGCCCGTGAGCAGGGCGCTGAGCGCCGCGCGGATGCGGTGCATGGTCCACTCCTGGCTCTTGAGCCTTATGAGCGCGCAGGTAAACAGAAAATCCACCGCGAACCCCTGCGAGACGGCCAGCGGCAGCGAGAGGAGGAACCAGCCGCTGGCCGGTATCACGCGGATGCCCGCCATGGCGGCTATGGCCGTAACCGGAAAGGAAAACAGCAAAAGTTGCGTCACCCATCCGCCCACGGTATGGGCGGCAAGCTGGCCAAAGATGGACGCGGGGCGCTGGTAGAGGCCCAGCATCGTGCCGTCGTGCATCCAGCCGGATGCGGGCGTCGCGATGTTCAGCATCGGGTGCAGCACGGCGGACAGCAGCGTGTAGGTGAGCGCCTGATCCCGCGTCAAGCCCTCCATGTCCGCGCCCTGCGCAAGCAGCGCGCGCCAAATGGCCAGCAGGGCCAGCAAATTGAGCACGCGCAGCAAATAGCCGCCCACAAGCTCGGCAAGGCCGAAATAACCCTGTTCGCGCACGCACATGCGCGCTGTCGCGATGGTTCGTTGCATTGAAACTTCCCCCCCAAACGTATCAAAATGCGCAGCAAAAAGCGGAGCGTCCTTCCGACCCTCCGCTTTCAAAAAAGCAAACGCGTTTTGCCGCTATGGATAGCGCACGCGGGGTTCAAAAAGGACAGACCTCTCCCTTGTGTGCGCAAACGCATGGCCGTTGTCGCGTATGGTGGCAAGGCTGTCGATCAACCAGCTATACACGCGCGGCCACCTCCCTTGTTGGTAAGGTCAGTGTAACAGGCGGAACGAGGGATGTCAAGCGTGACGAGTGTCTTTTTCAAATCACGTGCTTGCGTGCTTGTATCTCACCGGAGAATTGACGCCTTGACTATAGGGTCACAGCTGAAATATAATAACAAGGCGCATTGTCGTTATATGATTTGGGAGGTGGGCATCATGGGCATCACAATTGGCGGATGGGTTCTCGTGGCGTTCGGCGTGATTTGTCTGTTTGCCGGCATTGGCGCGGCAAGCTATCTTAAGCGAAACCAAAAAGGCGCGGCTTTCGCGTCAGCCGTTTCCGGCGTTCTGGTTGCCGTATTGTGCGTCGGCGGCGCGCTGATTTACAGCGGCACAGAAGCCGGCAAGCGCGCTTACAAAGACCAACAGTCCAACTTTACCGGCGGGATACACAGAACCTTGACAATCTATGACATCAATGGCAATGTCATCAAAGAGTACAGCGGAGAGTTCGACGTTGAGACCACCAATGAACGGTATATCCTCTTTGACGACGCGGAAGGGAAGCGGCATATCATCTACAACACCACCGGGACAGTGATCGTTGACGAGATATAGCCCCGGCCAATATCCGGGCAAAAAAGAACAACGCCGGGATCCTTCTTTGCCAGGCGTTGTTCTGTACGGCGGTTATAGCCCTTTGGATTCTCCGGCTTGCGCGTCACGGGGCTTAGATTCCCCCAGGTGGCGCGTTTTGCCGTGTTCAGCGCCTTTTTCTCCTTTTTGGAGAGCTTTTCATAGGGCACAAAGCCTTTCATGGCGTCCATCTCCTTTCTGTTTCAATAACAGTATACGCGCGGCACGCCCAAATTGCAAGGCTTTTGGGTCAGCGCGGCGCGCATGGTACACGCGGCAGAAAGAAATTTCAAAATTCTGTCAACTTATTTTTTGACTTTATTTGACGCGCATGTATACGGATGCTATACTACGCATATAGTGAACGGTGGAGGAGGCCAGCCTGAATGGAAAAACTTGGCGCGGCCGTAGAGGCCCTTCGCGGGGATATGATACGCACGCTGCAACAATGGATCCGGATCCCCAGCGAGAAGCTGGCTCCCGAGCCGGGCGCCCCGTTTGGCCGGCCCCTGCGCGAGATGCTGACCGTGGCCCTTTCGGATGCCAGGCGGCTGGGTTTTGCGGCGCGCGATTTTGACGGGTACATCGGCGACGCCGAAATGGGCGAAGGCGACGAAACCATGGGCATCCTTGTACATCTGGACGTGGTGCCCGCGGGGGACGGCTGGGCAAGCGACCCCTTTGGCGGGGAAATCAGGGACGGCAAAGTATACGGCCGCGGCACGTCCGACGACAAAGGCCCGGCGGTGGCCGCGCTGTTCGCGATGAAGGCTGTGCTGGACGCCGGGTTTACCCCAAAGAAAAAAGTCCGCTTAATTCTGGGGTGCGATGAGGAGAGCGGCTGGGCGGATATAGATCACTATAAAAAGCACGTGGCCATGCCGGACTTTGGCTTTTCGCCGGACGCGGACTACCCGGTGATCAATACGGAAAAGGGGTTGCTGCAGCTTCGGCTGACGGCGTCCTTTGGCGGCGAGGAGGGGGCGAAGCTGCCGGTGCGGCGCCTTTCGTCCGGCGAGCGGCCCAACGTGATCCCCGGCCTGGCCACGGCGGAAATCGGCTGTGAGGATTTTGCCGCGCTTGAACGGGCGCTTCAAAATACCGGCCTGGACGTGACGGCGGAAAAGCTTGAAAGCGGCCTTGCCAGGCTGACCTCTTTGGGCGTTCCGGGCCACGCGGCCCTGCCGCGGCACGGCAAGAACGCGGCGGGGCAGCTTTTGCTGGCGCTTAAGGCCATTGGGGCGGGCGGCGGGTGCCGCGCGTTTATCAACAGCCTGGCGGAAGGCGTGGGGCTGGACCCTTCCGGCAAAGGCCTGGGCGTGGATGGGCGCGACGCCCTCTCCGGGCCGCTGACCATAAACTTGGGCGTGTTGCACGTTACGCCGGGCAGCGCCATGGCCGTGCTGGACATCCGGTATCCCGTGCTGATGGATGGAGAGATGATCGCGAAGATCATCGGCATGCGGCTTAAGGACGCGGGCATCACGGTGGATGTCTCGCAGTGGAAAGCGCCGTTGCACGTGCCCGCGCAGAGCGAGATTGTGACCCGGCTTTTGTCCGTTTATGCCGAGGTGACGGGCCTTAGTCCCTATACGATCGCCATCGGCGGGGGCACGTATGCCCGCTCCATGGACAATTGCGTGGCTTTTGGCTGCAATTTCCCCGGCGATGACGAGGTGGCGCACCAGGCGGACGAGTATATGGACGTGGAAAAGCTGCTGAAAAATGCCCTCATCTTTGCCCATGCCATTGTGCGGCTGGCATGTTAACCCATGATTCAGATCTACTTTTACAAGAAGAACTTTGACGCGCAAAAGGCGGAGCGCTGGTTTAAAGAGCGGCGGATCCCCGTGCAGATGGTGGATCTCGCCCGCGTGAAGCTTGGCCAACGGGAGCTGCAAAGCGTTTGCGCCCGCGTAGGCTTGGACGCTCTCATTGACAAGGAAGGCAGCGCCTGGAAGGAATGCCCCGCCAGATACGCGGCGGGAGAAGAAGCGGTCCTGCGCGCGCTTGCGGAAGACCCGCGCCGGATGAGGCTGCCCATCGTTCGCGGCGGAAGGCTGGCGACAATCGGGTTTAAGCCGGACCAATGGGAGGCTTGGGAGTGAAAGACGCATGAACCGCGGTTCATGTGTCGGGGGAGATTGGGGTTGTGTCCAGTCGCAAAACGGCATCAACACCCAAGAAAGGTGAACCGATATGAAACGAGCGTTCCTTGTGTTGCTGCTGGCGGCCCTTTTGCTGCCTGCGATGGGTTTGGCATCCGGCGCGGGCTTTGGGCCGAGTTTGCCCATGTCCGCGATTCCCGCCGCCGGCGAGGATATGGCATGGAAGCTGCTGGAGGATGCCAAGGCCGCCAAAAGCCTGCAGGCGGGGACTGACCTGGTCATGAAGGCGGCGACCGCCGCGCCGGAGAGCGGCTTGGTACAGCTGCGCTGCGCCAATATGCTGATGGAAATGGACGCGGATAGCCGCTACCTTCCGGAAGCCGAGCGGTTCGCGCGCAGGGCGGTTTCCCTGCTCAAAGGGCCGGACCAGGCGGAGGCCCTGTGCCTGCTGGCGGGGGCGTTGCTTCAGTCAGGCCAGATGGACGAGGCCGCCCGGGCGATGGAGCAAGCTACGGCGCTGGCGCCGCAAAATGAGGTGCTCAAGCTGCTCATGGCAAGGACGCTTTGCTTTGCCGGCCGCAACGAGGATGCGCTGAACGCGCTGGAGAGCCTGGCGGAGGATTCCCCGCGCAACTTTGACGCGCTGTACCTGCGGGCGATGATATTGCTGGCGGAATGCCGGTGGGAGGAGGCGCTGCAGGCCTACCGCCAGATTGACTATGGCTGGCCGGAGTATGTGGAAGGCAAAGCGGGCCAATACCAGACGTATGTGGCCTCCGGGCAGTTTGACCGCGCGCTGCGCATGGTGGACCAGCTGATTCTCTGCACCGGGGACGACGCGTACTGGCTGGAGCGGGCGCGGCTTCGACTGTGGAAGATGTTCGACCCTGAGGCCGCGCTTGCGGACGCCGGCGCGTTGCTGAGGGCGAATCAGGCGTGGACGGACGCTCTGGTTGTGAAAATGGCGTCGTGCCTGATGCTGGAGCAATACGCGGAAGCGGACGCCACGGCAGCGGAAATTGAGGCGCTGGATGCTGAATACGGCATGCTGATGCATGGCATGGTGACCATAGAGCAAGGGCGCTGGGCGGATGCCATAACGGTGTTTACGGCGCTGACGGAAAAGAACCCGGATCAATTCCTGAGCTGGGAATATATCGGCATGGCGCTTTTGAATGGCTATGATGATATAAACGGCGCGCGAGAAGCGACTGCCAAGGCGTTTGCGTGCGAGGGCGCGCGGGAGGATTACGGCCTGTTCATTCGGCTTGGAAACCTTTACCGCCGGGAAGGCGACCAGCTGGAAGCGGCGCGCGCCTTCGCGCAGGCGGACAGGCTGGTGGAAGACGATCCCCTGCCGCTATATTTCCTTGTTGTAACCTGTGCGGAAGCGGGCCGGGCGGAGGACATGCTGGATATGGTTAAGGAAATGGAACGCCGCTATCCGGGGTGGTATGAAACGATGCTCGCCCGTCTGCTGCTGGAGGATGCGCTGGGCCGCACGCAGGAAGCGCTGGCGGCCTTCGAAAAGCTAAAAGAGAAGTTTCCGCACCGCGCGAAGGGGCTTGTGGACCTTGAAGGCAAAGCGCGCGCGTCGGCGGGCCAGCCGGAAGGCGCGGAGATGATCCAACGGTGGATGAACGAGCGGGAGACCGCCGACGTGCGGGCCTTAAACGCGTACGCCTTCGCGCTCATGGAGCTTGGCGAATACGGCGAGGCGCGCGAAGCGCTGGAAACGGCGCGTTCCCTCGTCCCGGAGGGAGATCCGGAGCGTGCGGGCGAAGCGCGTGAAGCGCGGATCGACATCGCGGTCACGCAGGCGGAACTTGCGCTTCAAGAGGGGGATATGGACGCCTGCATCGCCGCGCTTGCGCGTATCGCGAACGAGGGATGGCCACTTACCTGCATGGCCATACACCCAATGTTTGAAGCGCTGTACGCTTCGGACGCCTTTCAGGCGTTGCTGGGCAGCCAGGCGCCGCGGGCGGACGAATGGAATCTGTCGGTCTTGCCGGCCATACCGCAATAGAAGAGTACACACAAAAACTGTTACGCGGGGGATACGCAATGAGGAAGAAGGCCATATGCGCGCTGTGGATCACGCTGTTGCTGCTGCCATTTTGGGGGTGCGCGGAGAGTTTTTCGTTCCCCTACGCGGGGGTGCGAATGCGGCCGCAGGAGGGCTGGACGCTGCTCACGCTGGATTCTTTGGAGGCGCAGCGGGCGTGGATTGAAAAGACCGGCGCGGACATAGAAGTGCTTCGCGCGGACTATGCCGCCAACCAAACGGTTTTTGAGGTGTTTTTGCCTGGCGGCGTGCAGGTGAGCCTATCCGTGCATGAAACGGGCGAAACGGTCGCGTGGCATTCCATAGAATTTATGACACAGCCTGAAACCGACGCGCTTTTGAACCGGTACGCTCATCCGCCTTACACGCGGGTAGAATGGTCCAAGAAAGCGCCCGGCTATATAAGCTATCAATGGACGCTGGAATCAAAAGGCGCGGATGTGCCGTTTGCCCGCCTGTCCACCATCCGGCAGGGCGCGCTGTATACCTTGACGGCGACGGGCGTGGGGGTTGACATGGAGGCGCTTTGCGCGGCCAATGACGCCGTGCTGTCCGCCCTTGATTTTTTGGGCAGCCGCGCGGCAGGGAAGGCCGTGGGCAGGAAAGAGCCGGCGCTGCCCGACCCCATTGCGGACGACGGCGTGGTTACGCCGGTAACGCTTGTTGATTTCACCGGGGTTACGGATACCGATGAGACAAAGATCACCATTCAAACGCTGCCGGACACCGAGCTGCTGCTCCAAACGCAGAATGATATCTTGCGCGCCTACGCGGGCGAAAGCGGGCTGCAAAGCTTCACGGTAAGCACACGGCGGGAGACCACTTATACCTACATGCTCACCGCCACCGCCAAGGGCCGCGCCGCCAGCAAGGCGCCCATCTCTGTTGAACGCAGGCTGTCCGCCGAGGCGCTGGAGGCGGCCTACCGAGAAAGCGCCCTAGCGATTGATCCCAATGGGTATGCGCAGATCGCGGCCTCCCCGGAGGCCTATCGGGACAGGGCCGTTACCTTCCGTGGCAAAATAGCGGCGTTCCGGGATGTCGCCGGCTTTCCCTGCGCGCTCGTCTATACAGCCAACCCCGGCGCGGGCGAGTGGGAAAATCCGTTGTGGGTGGTCTTCACGGCGCCGTTTATGGTTCGGGAAAATGAGATGCTCAGCGTGTATGGCGATATCCGCGGCGATACGATCATAAACGGGGAAACCGATGGCACGGTTGCCGTGCCGGTCGTCGTTGGCCGCATTCTGAGCAAGTAAGCGAGTAACAACATCGCGAGGTACGCAATGAAAAAGGTGATAGGGCTTGCGCTTTTGTTCTGCCTGCTGTTTGCCGCGGGCATGGCCCTGGCGGAAGGATATTCGGAAATTATTTTGGACGACATAGAGCTCGCTACGGTGTTCCCGCCTGGCTGGACCGTGGTTACGCCCGGCTCGGTAGCGGAGCACTTTCATTTTTTTATGGAAGCGACCCCTGAGGTGGCGGCCGCGGTGCTCCGAAGCGAGGGCGTATACGCGGTCGCTTTTTCACAGGCGGGGGATGCCATGCTCCGCGTCATTGCCACCGAGGGCGATGCGGACGCGGCGGTCTACTATGACATAGAGCGCTATACCCCTGCCATGCGCACGGCGATACGCAACGATTTTCTGGATCGCGAGGCCTGGGCGCTGACCGGGTACCGTTATACGGAGGCGGAATGGACAAACAAAACGGGGCGCGGGCGCCTGCTGAACCTGACGTATTCCATCCGGCAGCAGGATGAGGTGGTGGCGCGCGGCCTGCAAGCCTATACCATCCATGCCGGCAGGGCTTATACGCTGGACCTGCAAGTGCGGGGCCGGCATCCCTCAAGCGAGGAAAGGCGCGTTTTTGAGGACTTTGTCGCCCAGACGGCGTTTCCCGCTCCGGCCGGCATGCCGCTGCTGCCGGTAGGGCTTACGCTGATACGCCCGCTGCCGGAGGAAACGCACGTGGAAAAGATCACTGTGCGCGGGCAGACGATGCAAGGCGCGACAGTCGCCGCGTGGCTGCAGCCCCTTGGGGAGAAGCCTATGGAAGCGGGCGAGCTGAAGGCGGGGGCAGACGGCGCGTTCCGCGTGGACGTTATCCTGCCGCATGAAGGGGAATACCGCCTGCACCTGATCGCGTCTTGCGAGGGATACGCGGAGTGCGAGGACGCGTGTTGGATCAGCTTTGACACAAAGCGTATTCCCATAAACTTTATAAGCTATCCCGAGGGGGAAGTGCTCGATCCGCAGGTTGTTATCTCCGGCAAGACCATCCGCGGCGTCACTGTCGTGTGTGAGGAGGGCGAAACAAAAAAGACAGCCGTGACCCCGGTGGACGGCGAGTTCTCCTTCAAGCTTGACCGCGCCATCGTCGGGGACAGGACGGTCACGCTGACGTTTTTGCGGGACGGCTACATGTCAAGGCAAATGATCCTCTCCTTCAACCGCCAGTGGCGCATGGAGGACTATATAAAATACCTGTCGGACAAAGTGCAGAATTTGTCGTATGCGCACCTGTATGAAAACCCGCAAAAATACGCCGGCCGGCAGGTGCGCTATGCCGGCCATGTCGTCAGCGTTTCGGAGGCGGATGGGCGCGGCTACGTGCAATTGGCATTGGCAAAGACCAAGGACGGCGCTTGGACGGATAGCATCATCGCCGTGGCGGATGGCATGAACATCGCCCTTTCTCCCGGCGACAGCGCGACGCTATACGTAACGGTAACGGGCGAAACGTACACCTTCTCCGTGGCCGATGATGAGGGCGAGGGGATCGACCTGGACCTGCCGGCCGTCGAGCTGATGGCATACCAGCGAACCGGCTGACGGGGCCATGGAAGAGGGCGAGGTGAAAGAGGGGGGGGGTAAACCCAAGGCGCTGCTTACCGTGCGCTATTGTAACT
This sequence comes from Bacillota bacterium, assembly GCA_009787135.1. GTDB lineage: Bacteria > Bacillota > Clostridia > Christensenellales > Aristaeellaceae > Avichristensenella. The sequence continues at coordinate 12,760 of WRGP01000215.1, forward strand.
CCTTTTTCAATGTGTCTGTCAAAATATTTTTGAAAACCTCTTGACTATCACCTTGGGTGTTAGCTTATGCTTATCGCGGAGGTGATAATCATGCTGATTAGCAAAGCGAGCAGGCAAACTAAACTAACCAAAAAAGCAATCGAATACTACGCAGAGCAGGGATTGATTTTTCCTGTTGTTTCAGATAACGGATACAGGGATTTTAGCGAGCGTGATGTGGAGTGTTTAAACAAAATTTCTGTTCTCCGCAAACTTGGACTTCATATGAGCGAAATCAAAACGGTACTTGCAGATGAAACTGGCAAAGCCCTGCAACGGATTTCAATTCAAAACGAGTTGAATATGCAGAGATGGCAGGCAAAAAAGACCATACTTGATAAGCTGCGTTGTGGCGCAAACTACTCGGCGATAAATGCTGAACTGGATGGCATTGAATCAAACGCTACGATAACCGAAAAGCTGCTTGAAGCCTTTCCGGGTTTTTATACTTACTTGCAATCTAAAAGCACTTAATATATAATGCAGTAAGAAGGGGGTGGCTGTATTATGCGGAAACGAAAGCGTGTAACG
>WRGP01000216.1 GCA_009787135.1 Bacillota bacterium
TCAAGTGCTTTTTTCCATTCCTCAGTAAAAAAATAAGTCTACACAAGGCTTTTTTGTCCTCCTGCTCTATACAACTGTCAAAGACCCGAGATACGTAAAAATGCGCGAGTTGGCTTATTTCCGAATTGAAGGCGGTTTATCACCTGCTTGACAAAAAGATTCCGCTCGTTTATAGTACAAATTGACAAATAGTATACTTTGTGTAGGAGGAACAGTCATGAAGAAATTCTTATCGGTGCTCATGGTGCTCATGCTGGCCGCGGTGCCCGCCTTCGCCTCGGCGGTGACGCTGACGATGGGGTCGTGGCGCGCAGACGATGTCGCGCAGATGAACGACCTGCTGGCGGTATATAAAGAAAAGACCGGCGTGGAGATTATTTTTCAGCCCATCAACCCGCCGGAGTACAACGCCACGCTGCGCACGCAGCTGGACGGCGGCATCGGGCCTGACCTGATGTACGCGCGCTCCTATGCCACCGGGCGTGACCTGTACGCGGCCGGGTACTTTATAGACTGTACCGATGTGCCGGGCCTCAAAGACAATTTTACCGCCTCCAGCCTTGAGCCATGGCAGAACGAGGATGGCTCCATGTTCGCCGTGCCCTTTGCCGCGGTATCGCATGTGGTCTATTACAATATGGACCTGTTTGCCGCCAATGGGCTGGAAGTGCCCGCCACCTGGGAAGAGTTCATCGCGGTGTGCGAGGCGCTCAAGGCCGCCGGCATCACCCCGCTGGCCAACGGCGTTAAGGACGAATGGGATATTTTGGAGTGCTTTTTCCTTGGCATGCTGCCAAACTATGTTGGCGGGGCCGCGGAACGCGCCAAGTATGAATCGGGTGAAAAGGCGCTGAACGACGAGGCGTTCGTCGCCGCGTATACGGACTTTGCCTCCATCGCGCCGTACTTGGACGCGAACTTCTCCACCGTGGACTATAACGACAGCCAGATGAACTTTGCCCTGGGCCGGGCCGCTATGTTCATGGACGGCTCATGGACCTGCGGCACCTATGGAGACGTTGGCTTTGAATGGGGCGTCTTTGCGCTTCCGGCCCGCGAAGGATCGGATACGCGCGTGACCTTCCATCCGGACATGGCCATTACGGCCAACACCGCCACGAAATATCCCGAAGAGGCGATGGCGTTCCTTACGTGGCTGTGCTCCGTGGAAGGCGCGACCGAGGCGTCGAAGGTGCTGCCCGCCGGCTTCTTCCCGATGATCAACGCGGTCATTGAAATCGAAGAGCCGCACGCCAACGCGATTCTGGCGCTGAATGAGGGCAAGGAGACGGACGCCCGCTTTATCTGGCCGGCGATGATGGATCTGTACGCGCCGATGAACCAAGAGCTTATCAAGCTGCTCAAAGGCGAGGTTACCCCGCGGCAAGCGGCTGACGCGGTTGCCGCCGTTTGGGCGGAGCTGCAGGCGAAGTAGGGTAAGAGAGGACGCCAGGGGATTCCGCGCGTTTCGGCGCTGCCGCGCCGGAATCCCGATTGCGCGCAATCGGGATTCCATGTTTATATCCCTCTTGCCGGGAAGCAAAGAAGGGGTCCGGGGGTTTAGCCCCTGGCGGGGGTCAAGGGGGCAGTGCCGCCCCCTTGCGTCCCTTTGGAGGAATGCATATGTCTGAGCTGAGCCGCCGGAGCGTGCTGCGCGGTGGACGGAGCCTTACGCCCGGGGCATTTTATTGGATGCGCTATATCGTGCCGGCGCTGGCCGTGTATGTGGTGTTCATGGCCTGGCCGCTGCTGGACTCGATCCGGCTGAGCCTGTATACTGGCAATCACGCAAATCGGTCGTTCGTGGGCTTTTCCAACTACAGCCGCCTGTTCGCCGGGGGAGAGGTGGCCACCCGCTATTGGAGCGCGCTGAGCCATACCTTTTATTTTTTTGCCCTTCATATGTTGATACAGAACGTGCTGGGCATGCTCTTCGCGGTCATGCTGACCAGCCCGACAATGCGCGGCCGGCAGGTTTACCAGGCCGTCATCTTTTTGCCAACCACGCTGGCTGTGCTCGTGACCGGCTACCTGTGGAAGCTCATCCTCAACCCTGTGTGGAACGGCGAGATCCTCCGTGCCATTGGCCTGGGTTTCTTGGCAAAGGGATGGCTGGGGGAAGCTTCGTCCGCGCTGACGACCATCTCGCTCGTCTCCTGCTGGCAATGGATGGGCATTCCGACGATGATGTTTGTCGCCGCGCTGCGCAACATCTCCGACGAGCTGCTGGAGGCCGCTTCCATTGAAGGGGCGAATGCCTGGCATCAATTTGCGCGCGTGAAGCTGCCGCTGATTCTGCCGGTCGTGGGCATGATCGCCATCCTCACCTTTGTCAACAACTTTAACGCGTTTGATGTGGTCTACGCGATGGAGAACGCAAACGGCGCGCCAAACTACGCCACGGACCTGATCGGCACGCTGTTTTACCGGGTGGGCGTGGCGGGGCAGCACCCCGTCGGCATCCCGGACACGGGCCTTGGCGCGGCCATCGCGGCCATTACGTTTATCATCCTCGTTTGCGGCGTAGTGCCCACGCTCAGGCTTACGCAAACAAAGGAGTAGCGTTATGACGAAAGAGAAAAAAACGCGTTCCCTGCGCGTGCAAAACATGCACATCCCCTCGCATGGGGTGCTGGCGCTGTGGTCCCTGCTCGCCCTGTTTCCCATCTGGGTGCTGGTTGTCAACTCGTTGAAAACGCGGTACACGATCTACAACAACCCCTTTTGGCTGCCGGAGAAGTGGAACTTTGGCAACTACAGGGAGGTGCTTGTCAGCGGCGATTTTCTGAGGTATTTTCAAAATAGCCTGATCGTTGTGGTGTTGTCCATCGCCCTGGTGTTGCTCTTGGGCAGCCTGGCGGCGTACAGCCTGGCCAACTGGCGCGGCCGCGCTTCAGGCGCGCTGTATTTTTGGATGATTGCGGGCATGATGCTGCCCATCAAGATCGCGTCCATCAAGCTGCTGGAGATGGTCAAGGGACTGAGCCTCATCAACACGATCTGGGCGCTGGTGCCTATCTACGTGGCGATGGGCATCCCTATCGCGGTGTTTGTGCTGACGGAGTTTGTTCGCCAGACCCCCGGTGAGCTGCTGGAGGCGGGGTTTATTGACGGCGCGGGCCGCTTTCACATCTTCTGGCGCATCGTGCTGCCGCTGCTCCGCCCGGCCATGGCCACGGTGGCGATCTACAATCTGATCCCGTTCTGGAACGACCTGTGGTTTCCGTTGATTTTCATCAGCGATGAGCGGTCCAAGACGCTGCTGCTGGGGGTGACGCGGCTCTTTGGCCAGTATCAAACGGACTGGTCCAAGGTGCTGGCCGTGCTTACGCTGTCGGCTGTGCCTGTGCTGGTTCTCTATTTGGCGATGAGCAAGCAGTTTATTAAGGGGCTGACGGCGGGGGCGGTGAAGGGGTGACGCCGGGGGAACGACGGGGGGTGCTTGATGATACATTTCTGTGCCGCTTCCCCCTTTAAAAAACGGTATTGACAAAAAATAGCATATACTATAAAGTGTAAATATAGAATATTAGGAGGTTTGAATATGAAAAAATTTCTAATCGCTCTTGTCGCGGCTATAGTGGTTGGCGTGCTGTTGACAGTCTTAGCGAGTATTATTGGCATTGAGATGACAGGCAGGCAATCTGCGGTGTTAGGAGCAAGCGTGGGGGCAAGTGTGTTTTTCGTTATGTACGCGGCAAATGGGATTGAAGCGATGATAGCCAAAAATAACGACAAAAACCGATAGCACGTTCGTATACATCGTATAGAAACCTTATTCCGGGCATAGCCCGGTTTTTTTCTTTCCACAAGAAAATGGAGGAACAAGGAGGATTTTTGTTCATAAGCCACGAACCATACTCCTTTCTGTGAAGAGGAGGAAGCAAGGTATGTTTGACACGCTGGACATGCACATTCTGGAGATCCTTTTTGAGGACGCGCGCATCACGCCCGAGCAGGTGTCCGTGATGACGGGCGCGGACGTTTTGGAAGTGCGGCGCCGCGTCAAGCGGCTGGAGGACGAGCGCGTGCTCATTAAATACCCCGCGATGATCAACTGGGAGCGCACGGAAAAGGAAATGGTGCAGGCGGTCATTGAGGTGCGGGTGCAGCCTCAGCGCGACCGGGGGTTTGACGCCGTAGCCGCGCGCATTTACGAGTTTGAGGAGGTCACCAGCTGCTATCTGATGAGCGGCGCGTATGATCTGATGGTCATGCTCGAAGCGCCTACCCTCAAGCAGCTCGCGGCGTTTGTGCACGCGAAGCTCTCCACCATAGAGTCCGTCACGGGCACGGCCACGCATTTTATTTTGAAAACCTATAAATACGGCGGCGCTGTTTTCGAGGGAAAGGGAACGGACCGGAGGCTGGCGGTGACCCCATGATGGACTATAGCCGCATTGTAAACCAGAGCGTGCGGGCCGTGCCGCCTTCCGGCATCCGGAAATTTTTCGATATCGTGGCTGAAATGCCCGACGCTATTTCGCTGGGCGTGGGGGAGCCGGACTTTGTCACGCCAGGCCATATCCGCGACGCGGCCATTGATTCCATTGAACAGGGAATGACGCAGTATACTTCCAACTGGGGGCGCATTCAGCTGCGCGCGCTGATTGCCGAATACCTTCGGGAGCGGTTTGCCCTGCATTATGCCGCCAAAGATGAGGTGCTGGTCACGGTCGGCGGCAGCGAGGGGATTGACTTGGCGCTGCGCGCGATTGTGTCGCCGGGGGACGAGGTGCTCGTGCCGGATCCGTCCTTTGTGGCATACGCGGCCGGCGTGCGGTTCGCGGGCGGCGTGCCGGTGCCCATTCCAACCCCCGCGGAGGACGCGTTCCGCCTGAGGCCCGAGGTGCTCCGCGCCGCGATCACCCCCCGCACAAAGGCGGTGATTTTTCCATACCCGAACAACCCCACGGGCTCCGTCATGCCCAGAGCCGGGCTGACGGCCATCGCGGAGGTGCTGGCTGACACGGACATTATCGTGCTGTCGGATGAGATTTACGCGGAGCTCAGCTATGGCGGCGAGCCGCATGTAAGTATCGCCACCCTGCCCGGCATGCGCGAGCGCACGGTGCTCCTGTCCGGCTTTTCAAAGTCGTTCGCGATGACGGGCTGGCGCGTGGGATATGCGTGCGGGCCCCGCGAAATCATAGAGATGATGTGCAAAATTCATCAGTATACCATCATGTGCGCGTCCATACAAGGGCAGATTGCCGCGGAGCAGGCGCTGTCAAGAGGGCTTGAGAACGATTTTCAGGATATTCAGGCCATGGTGCGCAGCTATGACCGCCGCAGGCGGCTGATGGTGGATGGGTTCGAGAAAATGGGGCTCCGGTGTTTCGCGCCCCTTGGCGCGTTCTATGTATTTCCCTCCATTGCGATGACGGGCCTTGGCAGCGAGGCGTTTTGCGAGAAGCTATTATACGCTGAGCAGGTGGCGTGCGTGCCGGGCATGGCCTTTGGCGCGAGCGGTGAAGGGCATATTCGGTGCTGCTATGCCACGGCGGTGGATAAGCTGACGGAGGCGCTCAAGCGAATCGAGAGGTTTGTGAAGGGGTTGTAGAGGGAAAGGGGATTGGGAACGGGAGGAGTATAGTTAGCAGCCAACAGGTTAGCCGCAATCCAAATAAAAGGCCATGTACCCGCCACGAATGTAAAAATGATGTGGAGGATTGGTATGAGAAAATTTTTCGGATTTCAAAGGCAGAAGGCAATAACTCGGTCATTGGTGGCAATCTTAGCCGTATGCGCAACGGTTCTGGCCTGCTGGCCGGCGCAGGCTTATGGGCCGCCCGATGAGGTTTATAACTCGACTGCTGACCTGCCGGAATCCATAAGGGAGGCGCTTCCAGCGCAGATGACCTATGTGTGGGGTGCGCGCGGAGGAGATACGATTTATGTGTTGCTCGAAAAAGGTGACGATACCCGGCGCATCTATATCTTCAGCAAGGAGGAGGAGCAGTACAGGCTTGGGTGTGAAAGCGCGCCCCTTCTACGTTTGCGAAATTCTACAGCGTGGATTGGCTTTAGCGACGGTAACGCACTCTATCTCGGCTATGATGATGGAAGCACGACCTATACATTCATCAGAATGTACGACAATACTTGGCAATTAAGCGGTGTACAGGCGAAAGATACATTTCGCGTTGAGGACTTCGGGCTCCATCAGCTGTATACAGATCGCTACATATGCGTGTGGTCACCAACACCGATCTATCGACCATGGACGCTGCACGGTTACCCGTCACGTTCGCCGAAGCATTCAATAGCATGATCGACACAGATGGGTGGGCGTTCGTGAAAAGCGATAAGCCAACCGACAGGCTTCATTTGCGCACCGCTCCATCAACCGACGCGGTGTCGATAGGCAGGTATTACAGCGGCACTCCCGTCCAGGTACTCGAAGACCAGGGAGAGTGGGCAAAGGTGTCCATCGCCGGCATACAAGGGTATATGATGAAGAAATTCTTGGCCTTTGGACAGGACATGCTCAATGTCGAGCGGTGGTTCCCAGGCAAGCACCTCACGGAAAAAGCCGCTGAAAAAGGTATCAATGTATATGCCAGCCCCGATACCGCCTCGGCCATAATTGGGATTCTACGAGGAGGCGATGGTTTGGCGGAATACATCCTCGCCACGGTAGGGGATGGCTGGTATCACGTTCTGCGTGGTGATGGGTTGAGTGGGTATGTGGAGGCGGGTCATTTCTGGGATGGGAATGGCTGAGACATTTGAGTGTCCCCAATGCCCCACAATGCAACTGTCAACCACAACAATAAAATCTGCGCGCGTCGATGGTAAGATGGGCTACATGATGGCCAGGCACCTCACGCCGCTGGGGGCAACACTTCGGCAGGAGGCATAGGTGGTTCCAATCCAAGCGCCAGCAGAACCCTGTCTGGCGGCGCAACAAAACAAGCCGTAATTTCGTACGATCCGACCCCGAAGCATCCGTTCAGCAAAGTGGATCTGGACGCCGCTGCCGCATCCATCGTGGCATATTTTCAAGCCGACTAGCGTCACTGTTTGCGGTGAACCCGTGAGCTATGGGCAGACAAAAACAAATCGGCATATTGGGTATTTGCCGGATGTGCCGGAGTTTTACAACTATATGAAATCGCGTGAATATCTTTCCCTCTGCGGTGAAATTGCGGGGCTTTCCAGGCGGGAAACAAAAAGCAGAAGTGATGAACTTCTATCTCTGGTGGGACTTGACGGCGTAAAAAAAAGAATCGGCGGGTTTTCTCGTGGAATGAAACAACGTCTGGGAATAGCGCAAGCATTATTGGCACGTCCTAAGCTGCTTATTTGTGACGAACCGACAAGTGCGCTTGACCCTGTTGGACGCAAAGAGGTACTGGACATTTTGCGTAAAATTAAAGGCTCCACAACCGTGCTGTTTTCCACACATATATTGTCGGATGTAGAGTGGATTTGTGATCGCCTTGCCGTATTACACAACGGCGGTATCGCGGTTTGCGGGACGCTTTCGGAAATCAGAACTTTGCATAGACGCGACAGTCTTTTGCTGGAGTTTTTCAGTGACAATGACGTAAGAAAATTTAAGTCATGCGTGAATATAGTACCGTTGCTGGAAATTTCATTCTTTCATTTTCGGTATGCTGAGTCCTCTCGGCGCAAAATTTATGCCGGCGATTATCGCGTCGTTTGCGCCAGATATGCAAATCACACTTGCCGAACCTACCGTTTTGGATTCCTGGACACAATTTTATAAAAACGTATCTTCACTTGGCTTCAGCATACTGATGATTCTTTTTGCAAATTGCTTTGACGATGAAATAGACGCATACGAGAATTTTGCGAGCCACCCAGATTTTGGCAAGCCTGCCAAGGGGGTTGGGGAAGAATGAGATAGCGTTTTATTCTTTCCCTTTTTTGAAATCACTTTTGAAACCCCCGCAACTTCCATCTCCAACTGAACATTTTCATTTGATGAATAACAACGCATAAATATGCAAATAAAATCGCCCTGAACTAAGAACGACGAGGTCTAGCGCTCCCAACAGAGGTTTTCTTTCAAAACAAACCCGCGAATAAGCGTCCCCTCTGCTGTTTCAGTTTCAACATATGCCCATACGCCTCGGAACAACGACAAATATCGTACGGCGCTATCTTGCGGCAAGATAGCCAAAGTATCCTGGCCATCAATAGGATCATCCGTTATCTCACAGGCTTGGATTACCTTTGCCGGTATATGGACAAAATTGAGTTTTTCCAATACTTCCTCATACGCCAAGGCTTCAACGGGGATATATCCAATGCGTAGACGATCGTTGTTTGTTCTGTAATATATCAGCAAATAACCATTCTCTTCCCCAAACACAAAAATGGAATCATTCGTGCTAACCTGCGCTTGCCCAGAAGCGGCACGCGTATACGCCGGCCCTGGTCCCGAATAAACAGGATATATGCGGTCACGTTTACAGTCCATCCATTGAGCGTCAATGCTTAAGGTAAGATCCCTGTTGACCGCGTCATCCCAAATTTGCTGATTCTGTGGAATGTCTACCAATGCTAAGGCCAGAAGCTCCTCATTGGTTGGGAAAGAAGCGAGTTTGAATGTCCGCAGATCATCCTGCAGCGCACCCTCATACGTATGAACAACAGGGGTTTGCCATCCCGGCATTATCCTTTGCGTGCGCCATACCATGCCCGTGGAATCTTGTGATTCCAGCTTCCATTGATTATCTTCACCTCGCGCCCATACGTATTCCTTAAGATGCCAGCTATACTCGTCCAACGGATTTTTTATTCCTTCAAAAACAAAGCGCTCCGTGACTCCATCCTGATCGTACTGCCAACGGATTCGCGTAGGATTTTCACACGCTTCAAGTTTGGAAACATACGCTTTATACTTAAGGGCATGGCCATTGAGAAAATCAACACGCCATGCATCGTTGTGTTTTGTGAACACAGCAAGTCCACGCCAATCCCCATTCTCTCGCTCTGAAACAATAAAGTCGCTTGCCTGTGCATAACGCGCGGTATCGGAAAAACCATGCGTAGTGATATATAGCATATGGGTTAATTCCCATCCCATATCCTCTTGTGTGGTTATGGTAGCCATAGCAGGCAAGCTGCATGATAGAAACGAAAAAGCAATAGAAATGAGTATTGCCCATGCGATCATTGTTTTCTTCATTCAGAGTCGCCTCCTGACGCTATGTAAGTAAACCTCACTTTCACGAGCAAATAATACAGGCAATCCGCAAATAACGCAAGACGCTGGTCAAGGTTGCCAGGCTGCACACGGTTTGCGCCCATGCAACCTTAGCCATTGCGCCTTTAAAGCAACATGATCTAAGCCAATATCCGCCTACACGCTCATCGCCGGAGTTTCCCAACTATGATTGCCTAGGGGGCAGCGCCCCCCAGCGTCCCTTTCCCCATCACCCTACCGCACCGGCTGACAATCAGGGCAAAAGTAAACATTCCCGCCCAAATAGGCCTTTCGCTCAATCCTCCCGCCGCACTTCGGGCACGGATACGCCCACGTCTTGCGGGACAGCAGGGTGCGGTACCCGCCTTCCTTGCCGTACAGATCCTTCTCCGTATCCCGCCCGCCGGCGTCCGCCATGTCAGCCAGGGTTTGTTTGAGCGTTTGAAAGAGTTGCGTCATATCATCGCCGGTCAAGGTCTTTAAGGGCCTTGCGGGGTGGATGCCCCTAAGGAAGAGGACATCCTGCAGCACGCCGTTGCCAAAGCCGGGGATGCGCTGCTCCGTGGCCAGGAAGGCTTTGGCGCTGAGCGTGGGCTTTGCGCCCTTATACAGGGCCTCAAAGTATTTTTCGTCAAACGCCCCGGTGAATGGGGACGGCTTTTCCAGCGCGGCCTTGTAGTAGGGGTTATCGTTCGCGCCATCCGTAAACGCCCATAGGCCTCCGTACATCTGCACGCCGCACACCAGCGCGGAGCCGTCGTCCAGGCCCAGAAAAAGCTGATGCTTTGGGGGAAGCTTCGCGCCGGGCGCGTATAGCCGTATATTCACGCCTTCGCCCAGGAGGAGCCGCACGCCTTCAAGGTCGGACTGCACCTGCCCGCCTACGGCGAGGGTATCGCCAAACGTCCGGCCGGTCAGCAGGCCGGGGTACAGGGCCGGGTCGCCAAAGAACCAGGCAAACCCGTGCGGGGATTTGTTCGCCTCCACCGTTTGGATCGTGCGGCCGCGCAAGGCCTGGGTGAGCTGGCGGCTGATGACATACGCTTCCGGGAGTTCTAGCATGAGGGTGCCGCGCCTCCTTACGGATTGGGAATCTGCTTCGGCTGAAAAGAATTAAAAATAGACACAGCCAATAAAACAATCATTATGCTGATACTCCCAATGGTTAAAATCATTTTAAGCATTCCAAATATGCTTGCTAAAAAAACGACCCACGAAGTCAGCGTTGGATAGTGATTGAGCATCGCGATAATGCTGATATTTTCTGCCCAATCAAACAGAAAAGTCAAAACGGGAATCAAAAGCAGGTATTCATTCCATTCTTTGACAGCGGGAACGCGCTTGATAAACAAAGCTATCCACCCAACATAAAAAAGCATGTAGGCAAAGGGGAAAGGGAAATCCAGCGGCAGAATTTTTGTCAAATAAAAGGATCTTCCTTCCGCCCCCAACGCCGTTAACAGGGTGTATGCTTTTTCAGAAGAATATCCAAATTCAAAATCAAGGATGTTGGCGCCGCCGGTTATTTTTAACAAACCGGCCACCCCCATTCCACTACGGTTAATGATCGCGTACAAAACCACAAATAGAACGGAAAATAAAACCGACTTTTTCCATGAGGCTTTCTGTATAATTGTATTCAATAACTTATGCAAAATCATATCGCCCCATTCAAAAATTGTTTCCGCTTACAGACCGCCGCCAGGGCATATTGCCATACATTCATTATCAGGTATTTTTTATAAAAAAGCAATACCGAAATACGTGGGCCAACTTCGGTTAACCCCACATCATACGCCTCCCTCGCGCCGCATACACATGCACAGGCGAGGGAGGTGCTTGTGTGTTGCCGATGCTTACGATATCAGGCGCGCCGGGCCTGGTATATCTCAACGGACGGCTATGCGGGGAGACAGGCGCGGCGGCGATGCCTCTGGCGCCGGACGGCGTGCAGTATCTGGAGCTGCGGCCCTTTGACATGGACAGCCATGGCGCGGTGCTCCGGCTCACCATGGAGGACGGCCGCCTGAAGGACGGTGTCACGGGCGACGTGTTTGCCGTGCAGTGGCCGGACGGCTGGATTTCCCTGGAGATTCGCAAGGAAGCCGCGAACGCGCCGGAGGCGGACCCGGTCCTGCTGGCAAGCATTGAGATGGCGGGCGGGCGCTATCTGCTGGTGGATGAGGGGGGCGTTCCGTCGTTCGGGCGGGACGCGGGGGAGGCGTTTTTCTTGCCGGTGGACGGCGTCGGGGCGTCCACGCTTCGCGCGCTGCCGTACCCCGGCCTGTGCGCGGCGGAAGGGAATTGCGCAAACGGGCGTTACGCGGCCATTCTGCGCGCGGACGACGCGCCGGAGATGCTCCACTGCGCGGTGGGTCCTTCCGTGGAACTTGACGGGATGGGGACAATCACGAACGTGGAGGCGGCCGGTGATCTGGTGGGCCACGCGAGCGTTTGCGTGTTCGCGCCCGACGCGCTGGGCAACTACGCGATGCGCAGCCGGGAGCCTGTCTGGCAGGATGGGGCCCCGCGCTGGCCAACGTCGCCCGGCGATACGGCGTTGGCCTGGCTGGAGGCGCTTCGCTACGGCGCGTGGGAAGAGGCGGCCGGCTATCTGGCGCGGCCTGTGGCGATGCGGCAGCTGGAGCAAGAGATCGGCCAGTTTGACACGGTGACCGAGATTCCCAAGGACGGCTCCGAAGGGGTTCATTGGGGCGTGCTGAACATGGCGGGGCCCAACCTTGCCAGGGTACGCCGCCTATCCTTTGCCATGCTGCGCCAGCCGGACGCGCAGGGCGAATGGAAAATCGATTCGATTGAGTTTTAAGCGGGAGGGTCGCATGTTACTGAGTGAATTGGAACCTGGGGACGCTGGCCGCATACTCAGCGTCACGGGGGATGGCGCGCTGCGCGTGCGTCTGATGGAGATGGGCCTGGTGCCGGGCACGCGGGTGGCGGTGCGCAAGGTCGCGCCCATGGGGGATCCTATGGAGCTGTGGCTGCGCGGCTACGCGCTGACCCTGCGGCGCGAGGACGCCGAATGCGTGAAGGTGGAGGAAGCGTGATCCTTGCGCTCCTTGGAAACCCAAACAGCGGCAAGACGACGCTGTTTAACGCGCTGACGGGCCTAAAGCAGCATGTGGGCAATTTCCCCGGCGTTACGGTGGAGCGGATGGAAGGCGCTCTGCGCGCGGACAAGACCGCTTTGCTTGTGGATTTGCCGGGGATCTATTCGCTCTCGTCCGCGTCCGCGGAGGAGGCGGTCAGCAGCGGTTATCTAAGGGACCAGCCGCCGGACGCGATAATCAACATCGTGGACGCGACCTGCCCGGAGCGCGGCCTGTACCTGACGACGCAGCTCCTGGCCCTTCGCGTTCCCATGGTGGTCGCGATGAACATGATGGATGAGGTGCGAAAGGGCGGCGGGTCGGTAGACTGCGCGGCGCTGTCGCGGGGGTTGGGCGTGCCTGTCCTGCCTGTCGCCGCGTCCAAGGGCGAAGGGGTGGCCGCGGTGGCGGCCGCCGCGCTGAAGGCAAAGCCGCCCCAGTGGAGCGGTCTGCCGGGCCGGGGGGATGGTGTGGAGGCGATGATCCTCCGCCGCTACGCGTTCCTCGAGGCGCTCTGCGGGAAGGCCGTACAAGGCGGGGAGGAAAGCGCCGCGCAGCGCCGGTCCCGCAGGGTGGACGAGGTGCTCACGCACCGCGTGTGGGCGTTCCCGATCTTTTTCGGCATCATGGCGCTGGTGTTCTTCCTGACGTTTGGCCCCGTCGGCGGCAAGCTGCGGGACGCCTTCCAGTGGGGGATGGACGCCTTTGCCGGCGGCGTTGACCGGGCGCTCGTGTGGGCGGACGCGGCGGATTGGCTGCGCGGCCTGATTGTGCGCGGCGTTCTGGCGGGCGTTGGAAGCGTGCTGTCCTTCCTGCCCACGATTCTGACGCTATTCTTCCTGCTGTCCCTCCTGGAGGACAGCGGGTATATGGCGCGCATGGCCTTTGCCACGGATAGGCTGCTGCGCAAGGTTGGGTTGTCGGGCCGGTCCTTTGTGCCCGCGCTGCTGGGCTTTGGCTGTTCTGTGCCCGCCATTTTGGCGACGAGAACCTTGCCCACCGAGCGGGACCGCCGCATGACGGTGATGCTGGTGCCATTCCTCTCGTGCAGCGCGAAGCTGCCCATCTATACCATGTTCAGCCAAGCCTTCTTCCCGGGCCGCGAGGTCCTGGCGCTTTTCGCGCTGTACGCGGGCGGCGTGCTGACGGGCGTTCCCGTTGCCCTTTTGCTGCGCAAAACGGCGTTCCCGGGGAATGCCGCGCCGTTTGTGCTGGAGCTGCCCGCGTACCGCATGCCAACGGCTCAATCCGCGCTGCGGCTGGTGCGCGTCCGCACGGCGGCGTTTCTCCGCTGCGCGATGACGACGCTGCTGCTGGCGTCCATTGCCGTATGGGCTTTGCAGCGCGTGGATGGGTCGTTTCAGCCGGTGGCGGATAACGCCGATAGCCTGATGGCGGCCATGGGCAGGCGGGTGGCGCCGCTGTTCCTGCCGCTGGGCTTTGGTGACTGGCGGGCGGCCACGGCGCTGCTCACCGGCCTGATGGCCAA
>WRGP01000217.1 GCA_009787135.1 Bacillota bacterium
TTCCCACGGCAACTTAGCTACAACCGGGTAGTAGAACTCATGCCGTCACTCATTGCTCCTCTGACATTGTACCTCATACATCATGCTTTACCATTGTGTCTGCATAGATATTTGAATCGGTAGGCAGCGGCACAACATACCATACACCATCTTTCCATGTTTCTATTGAATACGACGGCTCCACAAAACCTATGGGCGTTTGAATAGCGCTTTCTATGCGCATTTTGATAGATTTTGGTTTGTTTTCGAGGATCGATGGCTCTACTGAAATACAAACAACATCAGGATTGCCAAACGAACTGTCTTGATAGGGAGATACTGGCAATCCCTCGGCGGATCCAGCCATGTATGCAAATATGCTCAGAAGCATGATACCTGCAATGGCAATTCTTTTTCTATTCTTCATGGCAGCGTTGCCTTTCACAATTATGGCGTTGAGTGAACTGATGACGATAATCATCTGGTTCCATTTGTCCAATCACAGAACCTTCAAATGGTATTATAAAAACTACGTCAGCACCGCTCTTCGCCCTTATTTTTCACGGCAACGTAGCTGCAACCGGGTGGTACAACTCATGCCGTCACTCATTGCTCCTCTGACATTGTACCTCATACATTATGCTTTGCTTTTCCATTCAAACCATCGAACACTTCATCATCGGGTACACCTTGCTCATCGATGAACACTCTTTTTCGAATTTCGTCAGCGATGGTACAGAGTTCACCGGATTTATTTCAATTTTAATGACTGACATATTGTTGTTTCCCCGCTTTCCCCTAATCGACTACCAAGGCAAAAAAGATAAAACATAAAATTTAACCAAAACAAGCGATAGCGCTGCTGCCACAAGGGTGACAAAACCTCTTTGTTTCCATGTTTTTGGCAATATCATTATCAGTATAAGCGCAAAAATCAAATCCAAAATGAGCGGTATTTTATAGGTATAATAGGCAGGATGCCCTTCTGCGATAAGCATGGCGATAGGAATTGACGCACAAATAATCGCGATCCGACCCTTTCCCCGCGAAAACCAAACGACAAATCCACCAATGGGGGAAAGCAACGCGATGATAAGCCATCCTAAAAAATACGCTCTTGGGAAAAAGCCAAGTGCCAGCGACCCATATGCATAATAAGATATAAGCATCGCAAGAAAAAATATCAGCGTATGAAGTGCCGATAACAATGGAGAGCGGCTAAAAGCGGCAATCAATGTAGCCGCGAAAATCCATACCCCCAAGTATGTGCCAATCTCTCCCATAACAGATACACTATCTGTTGCCTTTGCGATAAATCCCAAAATCAACCCAATGAGTATAACGAGTAAAACAAATAGCGCTTCACGCTTGGCATTGACCTTTTCGGGATATTCTCGTATTATTCCAAATTTTTCTTTTATGGACATAACGCAATACCTACTTGATTATAAAATATAAATTTTTCCCGCATGATTAGCTATAGCATACGGCAACGTCTTGACCATATAGAATATAACATAAATTTATGAACGATTCAATATAATGACACCTTTTTTAGTGGGGTGCCGCTTTTTCCAATGTACCGCATTTTTATCGCTTTAGACAAAACAAAAACACCCACATAGGGCGCTTTTGTTTTGTCTAAGTTTTTCTTTTGATTTGTGTATAGACGTCACCTTTGATACAACCTCACCTCACTGCACCACATTAATACACGATTTAGCTCGGACCATGAGTGAAGGGTGCAAAATTACACGATTTGGCCTTCTCCACATAAACCCAAAACACACCAAGCAATATTAAAGGTAATTATATCCAGAATAAAGCATTTAACATTTTATTGAGATCACCAGAGTGGTATCAGACTGGTCTTACAATAAAAATATCTTCTGCATGCAAGCCTTCTTTAACGCAAAGCTCGGGTGTATTCTCTTCCGGCATTCCTTCTAACAGCAGTGCCGCCTTTGCTTGTCGAAAAGATTTCTCAAGGTTCAATCCAAAACCTATTGCCGAGTAAAACTGTGCGGCAAAAACACGCGCAGCGTCATCACCGATAGATGTTGTCATACCTATTGCGGCTTCTATATGCTCCACAATAGCCTCTGCCTGCCCAAAAGAAAAACAAGTGTTAAAGAACACCAGTCTTACCTTATCAGACACCGTTGCGATAGTCTGTACGATGGCTTCTTTTGTGATCAATTTAGGTGAACCATCTGTATTTTGTAATACTAATTCATCAGTAGCTGTACCATGTCCACTGAAATGGATGACATCAGGATTCACCTCGTTGATTGCCTGCAAAATATCAGGTGAGCGCACAGCCCAACGTGTGACAAATTCAACAGAATCTCGATGCTTCGATTTAGTTATTGTTTCATGGATTGCTCTAGCCTCTTCATCCAAGCGTAATGGAACCGAGACAATTGGATTTGAAGCCATAAACAGCACTTTTATTCTTTCGGGAATTTTCTGCAAATCAATAACTGCTCTTCGCAAATCTTCCTGCATCATCCCGTGTTGTGTGAGAGTATTGGCTATTGCTTGCATTTCTCGTTTATTATGATCCAAACGTTTCTTTTCTTCTGCCTGACTTTTCTTTTGCACTCGTAATTCTTCAGCTCGGAGTTTCTTTTCCTCCGTCGAAATATCCTTTTCTTTTTGTGCTATCTTTTTGTCAATAGCTGCTATTTTATCGTTCGCCTTCGATATTTCAGATTCTGCTCTCGCAATTTCATTGAGTTTCGATTTTATGGTTGATTGCGATTTTGTAGATGTCATTGTACTTTTTGCAGACAACACTTTTTGTTGTTGAGTAGACACCTTCTTACTCTCGTTTGCCTTATCTTGTGAGAGCTTCGCTAACTCATCTTTTTTTCGCATCACATTATTTCTATACGTTTCAATCATCGCCATACCTAATTACCTCTCCTCTTTGTACGTAGCATCGGCATTATCGTTTTTTGGATTGCATAGGTTTTAAAAAAATACAGCCAATGCACATCATACGCCCTCTACTTTCATGCACAATACTACCACAATAAGTGCCAGCAGGCAAGTATCAACTGCACACTCGTCGAATCATTCCAGCGATGCACTACACATTCATCCCCCTGGTTTAAAGATCCACCGCCAGAACCCGGGCATCCAGTAAACTAGGAAGGTAAGTAACAAGCTCGCTCACGCTCCGAATGAAGACAATACGACCATATATATATCATGGCTTCTCTTTATTTGCTTTCGCAATAAAGCGCTCAGCATCAACAATCACGCGAGTATGCTTGCCATTCCCGATTTCTTTCGTTCCATCGGCGGCTGTTACCATAAATTCAACTTTGCGCCCGAAAACATACTCTATTGTGGCAGTTGCCGTTATTTCCGTACCGATAGGACTTGCGGCGACATGCGACACGTTGATATGCGTCCCGACAGATGTTTGCCCTGGCTCGATCCCCTCGGCAAGACAATCGCAGGCCGCGTGTTCCATCAACGCGATCATCATCGGTGTGGCAAACACGTCGAGGTTTCCGCTCCCGACCGCTTTTGCCGTATTCGTCTCCGTGACGGTTATGCGCGCTGTCGCGGTTTTACCAAGAGTTATCTTCGATTCAATAACGCCGTCCTGCAAGGCAAAGACCGACGCGACAATGTGTTTGCATAAGCAGTCACCGCCGCTCCCGACGCCGCAAATCAACAGTTCCATTTGAGCTTCGCGGAACTCGGTTCCTTTTCCTCCGTCACGGTTTAAAGCCGCCCCCATTCAAGCGCACACCTCTCCCTCGCCTGACAACAGCACGCCCCAATCGGCATCCGCGTCCAGCTTATCATAGGCGATGACAAGAGCGCCATACAGCGCAAGCCCAAGTGCGTAGGCATTTTCCTGAACAGTCTACATTATACGATATATTCAAGGTTTTTGAAGGCTTGCTTTGTCTGTGTACCAGAGGTAAAACTGATACGGAAACATAATAAATTGGAGAAAAACCGTATGGAAGATAAGCACAAAAGAGAAACGATTACCTCAACCTGTCCTGTGGAATGTGCCCTTTGCGGCGCGAAAGACCCGAAAACATAAACCCGAGCAAAAAACAAAAGCATCAAACGATGAGCTATGGGTATGCCAGAACCAAAATTGTGGAGCGACCGTCAGCATAGATAATACGGCTTTACACGTTGAAATTATCGCCATTTTAGCGCGGATGATCGACGAGCCGTCAATAGTACTTCCGAACAGCATCCCATATGCAGACGAGCCATCAAAAGACGAGCGACCAAAGAGCAGTATTGACCAGGCATCAGATTACTTCGTATTCCAGAAGGATAAAGTGAAAAAAGCACTCTTCGCATTCGCAAAAGATACATACCGACATGTTGATAACCGGCAAAGAAAGGCTTATATTGTGATGGTGGCATCTGATAAAGCAGAGCTGCTCTCTTGTGTTATGTACGAGATCTTCAAACGTATAGTAATGAAAATTCAGCTTGGAGACGGCATCGTTCGGCTGATTCTAAAAAACAACCAAGTGGTGGATAAGAAGAACGATCAAGTAGTATGCAACGATACTATAGACCGCATGCTGGGGATAAAATTCTATCCGCTCCTCTGGTGCATCGTGTATTTTTGCGGCCGTTTGTCTGCCCAATGACGGCTGGCTTTTTGATGGACATCTCGCATGTTTTCGGTTAAAGTTTTACCGCTAAAACAAAAACTCCCCTGTTATTGGGGAGTTTTTGCCCTCTGAGATTGTATCAAAGGTGACGTCTTTACCTGGCTAAAGGGACAAACTTTGATAAAAGCAAACGGTATTTTGTTTTTGAGCTTGAAGATACCCCCTAATAGGAAACCCAGATAATTTTGTAGTATCTATACTTTGGTTGCAAAATATAGACCATGCATACTGTTCCCAAGTATAGAGGGTACTTCGCAAGTTAATAAATGGTATTCCATGTATTGCTGAAACGCCTTATCATCAAGAGAATTTATTTCACGAATGAAGGGATACATAGAGCCATCAATCCCAATATCAGCAATTTCGTCTATTGAAAATTTATGGCTTAAACGTTTAATTTCATCAAAATTGGCCGCGTAGAATACACCATTTTTACCGTTGCGAATCACATTATCCTCTGTGATTGCTTCACTTGGATTATATTTAAAATGGTTGAGAAACACAGCGTTTCTATTTATGTAAGAAAGCACTAACATACCATTGTTTTTCAGGACTCTCAAGCATTCACTGACTAATCTTTCTCGTTTTGTTTCCTCATGTAGATGGTAATAAGCGCCCATACACAAAACAACATCAAAACTGTTGTCTTTGACTTCGGACATATCAAGCGCATTACAAAGGAAAATATCCTTCAAAAGGGACGCCCTTTCGTCTGATTTCATATAGTCAATATGTTTTTGCATTAAGTCGCCAGCCGTAACCTCAAACCCATTTTCTGCAAGCCAAAATGAATATCTTCCTGTTCCCGCACAACAATCAAACACATTTGAACAAGCGGGTAAATATTTATTAAGATATTTTATTGTGGTTAGCCATTCGATTTTATGAGCGTTGTCACGAAACAAGCGTTGATCTTCATCATATTGGCAATAATATTCAACTAATGAATGCATGTCGCACCTCTTAATATCAAATTTTGTCCGCTTGCCAAACGCATTGCATTGCTTTAACCATATAGAATATAGCATGACCTCATGAATAATTCAATATGAAAAAAGTTTTTTTGAAGGGGTGTCGCTTTTTTATCCACGCCGCCGACGCTCGAAAAAGCGTTTTCTTTTATAGGGAGGGGGTGTCGCAATTTTTGAGCGTTTAGGCCAGATTCGCTCCGCCCGACCATTTTGAGGCTGATTTCGAGGTGATTTTCCGCTCGCCACGTCTCCAATGTGAACGTAAAAAAATGCCCGAAAGTGGCTAAAATAAGGACTTTCGGGTGTTTTGAAAAAATAAAAACCGCCCCATTGGAGTGATTTTCATTTTATCAAAGTTTGTCCTTTGATTTGGCCGAGAAGACAGGGAACAAACCCTCCTTCCTGAAACTCACCTTGTCTGTATCTGCCGTTTCTTCCGCGCTTCCGTGCGCACCACCAGCACCGCCATCATCACCACGGTCACCAGATAAGGCGCCATGGCCGTCAGGTTTGAATTGACATTCGCGGATTGCAGCCTCAGGCCCAGCGCGTCAATGAAGCCGAAGAGCAATGCCGCCAAGAACACGCGCGGAGGACTGCCGGCCCCGAAGATTACGCACGCCACGGCGATGAACCCGCGCGCCGCGCTCATGTTCTCCGTAAACATTGTCAGATACCCTAGCGACAGATGCGCGCCCGCAAGGCCCGCGAAGACGCCGCATAGCAGTGATGCCAGATACTTCATCCGCTCCGGGCTGATGCCGGCGGACCGGAGCGAAAGCGGATGCTCGCCCGCGGCGCGCAGCCAGAACCCAAGCGGCGTGCGGTAGATCACAAGCCAGCAAACCAAGACCAGCGCCCAACTGACATACACGAGCAGCGTATTGCCGCTCAATAGCGGCCCAATGACCGGGATGCCCTCCAGCCACGGCCATACAAACCTTGGCAGCGGCACAATGGCGGGGTCGGAAAACGCGCCCTTCACGCCAAATATCGTCCTGAGGAGGTATACCGTCAGCCCTCCCGCGAAGATGTTCAGCGCGACGCCGATGATAAACTCATCGCTCCCCAGCTTGATGACAAACACGCCGAAGAACAGGCCCAGCAGTACCCCGGCCAGCAGCGCCGCCGCGATGCCGCCCAGCCAGCTGCCCAAATAGAAACTGCCCACCACGGCGAAAAAAGCGCCGGTGAGCATCATGCCGTCCATGCCGATGTTCATGATTCCCACATGATCCGTCATCAGCACGCCCAAGCCGGCGAGGATGATCGGCGTAGCCGTGCGCAGCGTGTTTTGCAGCAGGGCAATGGTAAAAATATCGCTCATGATGTCGCTTCTCCTTGGGGGACGTTTTTGCCTTCTATCCTGCGCCGCGCCGCGCGCCGTCCCCGCCGCTCCCGCACGATGCGCGCGAGGCCGCTTTGCGCCGCCATAAAAAAGATGATGATCGACTGCACGATCAATATGAGCTCGGAGGAGATGCCAACGCCCAGTTCCATGGCGGTGCCGCCGATTTTCAGCATGGCGAAAAACACGCTCATCAGCACAATGCCCACCGGATCATAGCGCATGATCATGGCCACCAGCATGCCGTCGAAATAGAACTCGTTGGAGAGCGAGGGGATGAACCTGCGGTGCAGGCCGTACACCTCAAACAGGCCGACAATGCCGCACAGCGCGCCGGACGCCGCCATGGACCAGAGTATCAGCCTGTCCGTCTTCATGCCCATGTAGCGCGCGAAGCGCGGGTTTTGCCCCGTTAGCTTCATTTCGTAGCCAATGGTGGAACGCTTCATAACATACCAGCACAGAAGGGCCAGGACCGCCGCGTACACAGCGCTGGCCGTCAGGTTGCTCAGGGGAATCAGGCGCGGGAACACATAGGCCGGGTCAATGGCGTTCGTGCCCGCGGCAATGCCCTTGTCCGCCGTGCGCAGCGGGCCATTGGCCAGATACGCGCACAAGTAAATGGCGACGGAGTTGAGCATGATGGTGGTGATGACTTCGTTGACCTTCAGCCGCACCTTTAAAACGCCCGGCAACAGCGCGTAAAGCCCCCCCGCGGTGATTGCCGCCACAAACGCGAGCGGCACCGCGACCGCCGCCGGCCACCCCGTTAATTGGCTTCCGACGATAGCCGCCGCCATGCCGCCTAAAAAGAGCTGCCCTTCCCCGCCGACGTTAAAGATACCGGCCTGCGCGGCGACAGCCATGGCTAAGCCCGTCATCGATAACGTCACAGCCTTGGCCAGCGTGTTGCCCAGCGCGCGCCTTGTGCCGAACGCACCCTTCACCAGCGCCGCATATCCCTCCACCGGGCTGTACCCGGTCAGCCGCATCATGAGCGCGCCCAGCAGGAGCGCCAGCGCCACGCTGATTGCCAGCGAAAACAGGTACGCGAATCCAAGCTTCCGGCGCCCGGGCAGCAGCGAGCGGAGTAGTCGCATCATAGAGCCTCCTCCCCCGAATGATGCCGGGCGATCCTGTCGCCCGTCATGTAGTACCCGATTTCCGCCTTTTCGATGGACCCGGCAGTGAACTCACCGGTAATCCGCCCCTCATACATGGTAATGATGCGGTCCGACAGCTGAAACACCTCGTCCAAGTCCGCGCTCACCAGCAGCACGGCCGCGCCGGCGTTTCGCTTGTCTACAATAGATTGGTGAATGGACCGGGCGGCGCCGATATCCACGCCGCGCGTGGGCTGGGAGATAAGGAACACAGGCGCGTCAAAGGAAAACTCGCGGGCCACAACCACTTTTTGCAGGTTGCCGCCGGACAGCGAGCCCGCCGGCGCATCCACGCCCGCGCCGCGGATGTCAAACGCGCGGAACAGCTTTTCGGCATATTGCCGCGCCGCGCCGCGTTTTCGGTGGATGCGTCCCACCGCAAACCGCTTTTCGCGCTGTCTGCCCGCCAGCAGGTTGTCCGTTACGTCGGCCTGGAGGGAGGCGCCCGTGAGACGCCTGTCCTCGGGCACGTGCGCCAGGCCCAGGCCACGGATTTCGCCGGGCAAAAGCCCGTTGATCCTCTGGCCCCGGATGCGCACCTCGCCGCCGCGCAAGGGCCGAAGGCCGGCGATAGCCTCCACCAGCTCGCTCTGCCCGTTTCCCTCGATGCCGGCCACGCCCAAAATTTCCCCGCGCCGGATGGAGAAGGAAACGCCCTTTACGGCGGGGAGCCCCCGGTCGTTGAGCGTCTGCAGCCCCAATACCTCCACCGCGGTGTCGCCTGCCGAACCCTCGCGGGCGAACTGGCCCGGCGGCATCTCGCTGCCGGTCATCATGGACGCGAGCATGCGCTCGTTCACGTTTTTCGTCTCTTCAAGGCCCACAAGCCTGCCGCCGCGCATCACGCCCACGCGGTCGGACAGGGCCATCACCTCATAGAGCTTGTGCGTGATGAGGATTACCGTCATGCCCTTCTCCTGAACGATCCGCCGGATGACGGCAAAAAGGTCGTCCGTCTCCTGCGGGGTAAGCACGGCGGTCGGCTCATCCAAAATGAGAATGTCCGCGCCCCGGTGCAGCGTCTTGAGGATTTCCACGCGCTGCTGCAGCCCCAGGCCGAGCTGACTCACGCGCGCGCCGGGATCTACCGACAGGCCGTATTCGTTCACCAGCGCGTGGACGGTTTCCTCCGCTTTTTTAAAATCATACAACAGGCCGCGCCGCTTTGGCTCGCGGCTGAGCACAATGTTCTGCGCTACCGTAAAGGACGGCACCAGCATAAAATGCTGGTGTACCATACCTACCCCCATGGTGATCGCGCCGGCGGGGCTGTACCGCTCCACCCGCTTGCCGCGCACGTATACATCGCCGGCCGTGGGCGTATGCAGGCCGTAGAGAATATTCATCAGCGTGGACTTGCCCGCGCCGTTCTCCCCCACCAGCGCGAACACCTCGCCGCTGTGGATATCCAAGGTTACATTGTCGTTGGCCAGCACGCCGGAAAACTGCATGGACACGCGCGTAAAGCGTACGGCAGACTGCTGCTCGCGCAAGGCTGGGACCTCCTTCACCTTTTACCGTGTCGTCTCCACCACGATTTCACCCGACACGATCATTTCGGTCAGCGCCTTTACCTCGGCGATCAGCGCTTGAGAGACCTGCTGCGGCATGGTTTCGTCCCCGAAGCCCACGCTGATGAGGCCGCTCTTCATATTGGCGTTCCAAACCGTGCCGCCGGGGAAGCTTCCGTCTTCCACATAGCGTGTCACCGCGTCATAGACGGATAAACCCACCTCTTTGATCATGGAGCACACGATCACGTCCGGCGCGATATACTTCTGGTCGCTGTCCACGCCAATGGCGTATTTGCCCTTCTCCTTGGCGGCCTCGAACACGCCCTCGCCCGTTTTGCCCGCGACCTGGAAGATCACGTCCGCGCCCTTATCGTACAGCGCCAGCGCGTGCTCCTTGCCCTTGGCCGGGTCCTCATAATCGGCCGTGTAAGATATTTCCACCCTGATATCCGGATTTGCGTAGGCCGCGCCCTGCTTGTAGCCGACCATAAAGTTGTTGATCGTGGTGTTGTCCTCGCCGCCGACCGCGCCGATGACGCCCGTCTCGGACAGCTTGGCCGCGATATAGCCCACAAGAAACGAGCCTTCGTTTTCCGCGTAGGTGATGGCGTAGATGTTGTCGATGCCGGTCAGCTCATTGTCCACAAAGATGAATTTCGTGTCCGGAAGCTCCGGCGCGACGGTCTCCAGCGGCTCCCAGAACTCCCAGCCTACCGCCACAACGAAATCAAAGCTCTCCGCCGCCGCGATCAGGCTTTGTTCAAAGAGCGAGGCGTCGTTTTTGCACTCAATGACCGTGCCCTTCACGCCCTCGGCCTTGAGCAGTTCCAGGCCGCCGCTGGCCGAGTCATAAAAGGAACGGTCGCCAAGGCCCCCGGCGACAACGACCGCCACGGAGGGGAGCGCTTCTTCCGCGCCCGCGAAGGACATGAGGGCCAGTGCCAGCGAGAACGCCAACAACAAAGACATGGTTTTTTTCATGGATGTTCCTCCTCGTTTTCGTAAGGGTACATTATGATAACGCTTTTCATGGGCGAAATCATTCATGCTATTTCAAGCGCCAGCGTGAGCATGTCCGTAAGGGATTTTTCACGATCCTCCGCCGTGGCGTGCTCGCCGGTGCGCGGGTTGTCCACCACGGTGCACAGGCACAGCGCGTGCTTGCCCGCGCGCATGGCGCTCAGGTACAGGGCCGCGGATTCCATCTCCGCCGCCAGCACCCCAAGCTTTACGAGCGCTTCCTCATTTTGGGCGTGCTCGTGATAGAACACGTCGGAACAATACAGGGGACCGATGTGCAGCCGGATGCCAAGCCGCCCGGCGGTATCCTCCGCCTTGCGCAGCAGCGCGAAGCTTGCCGTGGGCGCGATATTCCCTAAGAAGCCGTATTGGAAGCCAAACGTCGATTCTGTGCAGCATGACATGCCCGCGACAACATCGCGCATGCCAACCCGCGGCGCGACCGCGCCCGCCGTGCCCACGCGGATGATGTTCTCCACGCCGTAGAAGGCAAACAGCTCGTGGCTGTAAATGCCCATCGCGGGCATGCCCATGCCGCTGGCCATGACGGATACGCGCTTGCCACGGTACAGGCCGGTATAGCCCTGCGCGCCGCGCACATCGTTGACAAGCGCCGCCGCGTCCAATAAGTTTTCCGCGATGAATTTCGAGCGTTTGGGGTCCCCCGGCATCAGCACCGTTTCGGCGAAAGCGCCGGGCTTCGCTTCAATGTGCGGCGTGGGAACGTTTTGTGACAAAACCATTCACCTCCGGAAATGTGGAGATCTATACAATTGTTTATTCAGCATATATTCAACACAAACTCCCTTTTTCCTGCAAGGGACGACACCGATACCGTTCCGCGGCCGATCGGGCGGGAAGGGGAACGAGAGAATTTTTCGCGGGGCAATAAGCCGGGAACAGGCGCGGCCGGCAGCCGCGTACGATTGCAGCCGCGCGACGCCGCGAAAACTGTAGAAACAGGCAATATACCCTTTCATCTCCACTATACAATTTAAAAAAATTCGTGTATGATGATAAAAGGAACAAGGAGGTTCAGCATGCGCAAACGGATGGCGTTTTGCCTTTTGATAACAATTTTATCCGGCGTTTTTGCAGCCGCGTTTGCGGAAACTCCGGCCGTGCCCGCGGAGGCCACGGCGCCCGCGGCGATTCCGTTTGGCGCGCCCATAGACGGCGCCATCCGCGTGCTGCTGCAATCCCTGGGCGCGCGGACCTCGCTGGGCCTTACGATCGCGGGCGCGTATTCGGTAGACGGCGACCGTGGCTTTCAGTTTCAGCCGGGCACGGAGATCAAGCTGGGCCTGGACGGCGGCAACATCATTCTGCAGGCAGGCGGCGCGATCATAGACATGGGCGGCGGGTTTACCCTTGTCCGGCATCTGGACGCTTCGGGCAAGGCGGGCGGCATTTACATCCACGAATCGGAGAAGGATACGCTCTATTGCGGCGATATGACCCTTGGGGCGCGCGGCGGAAGCCTGCGCGCGATCGTCTCCATGAACATGGAGGATTACCTTTACGGCGTGGTCCCCTATGAAATGAGCGACACCTTCCCGCTGGAGGCCCTCAAGGCCCAGGCCGTGGCGGCGCGGACATACGCCATGCAGCGCAAGGAGCGCAACGCGGACCAGGAGTATGACCTCGTCGATACGACAAACGACCAGGTGTTCAAGGGGCTGGACAGCCGGTTTGAGAAGCCCATACAGGCGGTTGACGAGACGCGCGGTATCGTGGGGCGCCACGCGGGCGGCTTTGCGGAGTGTTTTTACTCCGCGTCCAACGGCGGGCAGACGGCGCTTGCCAAGGATGTATGGGGCAAGGGTGATTTCGGCTATCTGGACATGCGAGACGATCCGTACGATCTGGAGAATCCCGAAAGCGTCGTCAAAACCGCGGCCGTATCCAAAAACGCGACCGTGATGAAGGAGGCGCTCTACGCGCTGCTTGTGGAACGGGTGGGCATTGAGCTCTACGAGGCGGGCGTCATTGAGCAAGGCGAGGCCGTGGGGCTTTCGGAGGTCGTACACATCGAGGCCGTCAACCCCCTCTACGGGGGCGGGAGCAGGCAGTACGGCACCATCCGCTTCACCGTCAGGGTCAGCGTGCGCAAGCTTACGGCGCCCGAGGGCGGCGAGCCGCGCGAGCTTGGCGAAATTCAGACCTTGGAGGAGCCGATCACGGTTGACCTTTCCTTTTATAATGAAGTGCGCCAGGCGCTGGGCATCGGCATCAACGCCAGCGACTATGAACTGGTGACAGTGACGGAAACGGAGAAGAGCTTCACACTCACCACGCGGCGCTATGGGCACGGTGTTGGCCTGTCTCAGCGGGGCGCGCAGCGGATGGCCGGCGCTTATGGCATGGGGTATCGGGAAATCCTGAATTTCTACTACCCCGGCCTGCGGCTGTATGCCGTGACATGGCTTGAAAAACCGCTGGCGTTGGCCGCCAGCCTGCCCGAAAGCCTCGGGTACGCGGCCAGCCGTCCCACGCCCGCGCCCACGCCCGGCCCGCTGCCAGCGCTGGAGGAAGGCGAATACTATGCCGTCGTGAGCATCGAAGGCGTTGACTCCACGCTGAACGTGCGCGAAGGGCCGTCGATGGACGACCGCGTCGTCTCCGTCCTGCGAACCGGCAGCCGGCTCATCGTCATGGAAGAGGTAGAGGGCGGATGGGCGCGCATGAAGACCGCTGAAATTGAGGGCTTTGTATCCATAGCGTTTATCAAAAGGGAGGCGGAAATCGTCAGGGATGAGGCGGAAGTTCACATTTTTTGAGAATTGATATGATTTCGTCACCTTCTGCAATTTATTACCGTTTGATGGACGTTTTGTTAACAAAGTGAACAAAAAAAGAACGGCGGCTGTGGCAAAAGGGGCCCCGCGCCGCTGTATGCGCGCTAGACTTTTTGAAAAAACCGCGTACAATACTATAGTCATCGCCAATGTGCCGCCGTGCGGCAATCAGGCGTATCCTTAGGTAAGGGGGGAAATGAACATGATCATTGATTGCAAACAATATGACGGCGTGTGCGCCTGCGGCAAGGGGCATCACGTTGTGACAAGGCTCGCCGTGATTGAGGCGGGCTGTCTTACCCAATTTGAAGCGTACATGGACATGCTGGGCCTTACGGAACGCCGTGCCGTCGTCTATGACGAGCAGACGTACCAAGCCAAAGGCCTTGTGCGCCCGGCCGCCCAGCAGGAGATCATCCTGCCCGGCCAGGATCTGTGCGCCAACGAGCGTGCCGTAGCCACAGTGCTTCAGGCGCTGCGGGCCGATACAGACGTGCTGGTGGCCGTGGGCGGCGGAACCCTTCACGATATCGTGCGCTATTGCGGCCACAAGCTCAGGCTTCCGTTTGTCGCCTGCCCTACCGCCGCCAGTGTGGATGGGTACGCTTCCGGTATCTGCTCCATGACGCTTGAGGGGGTTCAAACGAAAGTATCCGCCACCGCGCCGGTGCTTGTGCTTGCGGACGTAGACGTGCTGGCCAGCGCGCCGGAGCGTTTGACGGCCGCCGGCCTTGGCGAGGCGCTGGGTAAGTTCACCACGCTGACGGATTGGCGCGTTGCCAATCTGCTCATGAGGGAGGACGCCTGCCCCGCCGCGGAAGCGATGATACTGCAAGCCGCCGTGGCCGCGCAGGGCTGCGGCGCGGCGCTCTCCCAAAGAGACGCCGGCGCCGTAGCGCAGTTGATGTACGCGCTGCTGCTTTCAGGCATCGCGGCGCAGATGATGGCGCCCTATCGGCCCGCGTCCGCGTCGGAACATCACCTGGCCTATCTGATGGACCTCATGCCGGGGCCTCTTGGCATTGGCAGACCGCTTCTGCATGGCGAAAAAATAGGCGTATCCACGCTGGTGGCGGCCGAGGTATACCAGCGCCTCGCGCGGATCGACGATATTACGCCGTATGTGAAGGCGTACAAGCCTCTGGAAAGGGCATGGCTC